>NZ_JBQHVO010000008.1:0-101233 GCF_052064465.1 Niallia sp. HCP3S3_B10
CGCTTGGTGGCCTTTTTGTCTAGTTGGGGGACTCGTCCCCCAACTAGACAAAAAGGATATTTATTCTCCCACAAACATTTTACTCATACAAATGAATCGGAATTATAGCTTTTAATAAGCATACAAAAAAGGAGTCCTTTTCACTAAAGAGGACTCCTTTTAACTAATTATTCCATTTAGAATGTATTATAAACATTTTCACATTCTTCTGCTGTTGGTTCATAAAAGCAATGTAGTTTATATCTTCCTACATGTGGTTGATTATACCAGGTATTAGGACAATCACCTGGAGGACGAAAATACCATAAACTATATTTTGCTGGCCAAAAGGATTCTCCGTTTACTACTCTCCTTGCCAATCTTCGTTCACTTTCTCTTGGTCGTTGATAAAAATAGCCTTTTGTTGTTGCTTCAAATGCATGGGCTTGATAAACCATATCATTTACAGTGCGAAGACCTTTGAAATCGGAACAATCTGCTCTCATTCGATTGATCCCTACATTCCCAACTAATAACATGCCTAATTCTCCTTCTCCCTCTGCTTCTGCACGAAGAAGTCTTGCCAATAAGTCAATATCCGCATCAGTAACACGTACGACTGCCATTTAACCACCCCCTACCCTTTCATCATATTTTTCCATACCTTATCCTATTCCTATAGGAAACATTACGATGAAAAGTGACTTTGGTGATGATTTTTGTTAAAAATTGATTAGTTTTTTAAATTCTTTAAATCCAATTATATAGCTCGCTGCAATTAATCCATTAATAAACAAAATATAGAATAATCCAATGATATATACCTTGTATTTTTTCCACTTTTTCTTCATACCATATCCCCACCTTTAATACTCTCTAACTTCCCCTCATTTGGTAAATTTATGTATACATAAAAAAACTAATAATTTTTTTTTTTTGATTCATACTAATTTAATAAAATCTTCCTTTTTATTACCCATTTAGGAGGAGTAAAAGTGGTGAGATATATGAATTTTTTTTTATTGCACATCCCTAGTAATGTAGAAATTGATAACGAAAAAGAAAAATTATTTCATCTGTCCATTGAGCATTGGTTTCAGCATGATTTATTTTCTTTTAATTGGTGGATACTTTTCCTATCAACAGTAATTCCTTATTTTATTTTTTGGAGAGTAGTAGATAAAAAACGTTATTTTGAAATATTTTGTTATGGAATGGTATGTGCCATTTTATGCATGCTCTTAGATATTATGGGCACAGAGATGTTCTTATGGAGCTATCCGGACAAATTACTCCCCATCATTACCCCGCTTATTCCTGCTAATTTGGTCGTAATCCCTATCACCGCTATGCTTGTATATCAATATTTTAGCACGTGGAAAAATTTTTTGTTCGCCACGTTATGCTGGTCCATCCTATTTTCCTATATTATTGAGCCATTATTTATGCTTAGGAAAATGTTCGTATTAGGGGAAAATTGGTCCCATACAAAGTCATTTATTGGCTTTATTGTTCTAGGTATTTTCTTAAAAGAAGTTTTTGAAACCATAAAAAAGCATCTTTCTAGATAAGAATGTTCTATTTATCACATAATATTATTCATTTTCCACAAACTAAGCAATGAATCTTGAAAGGAGAGAAAACGATGAAAGATCCCAATGCGAAAGACACAAAGCAGCAAAACAAATTAGGATTGGATGCAGATGAACAAGAAATGAATGGTTTATATGGAATGGCTGAAACGATGGAAGAAGATGCGTTAAATAGGCAAAATAAGCAGCAAAAAATGTAATTTTCAGCCTCCTGCATACTTCGTTCGCTATGCAGGAGGTATTTTCCTTATCCGTTTCGATTAGCGATGGCTTTTAAAATCGCTTTCTCGATTTCCTCATAACTCGTACAGCGACATATATTGGATTCCAGCCATTCTTTAATCTTTTCTTTATTAAGATTAGCTTCATTAAGGAGGAGTGCATGACCATTCATAATAAATCCTGGTGTACAATAGCCACATTGAAAAGCAAATTCTTCGATAAATATTTGTTGAAGGGGACTATTATTCAGTCCTTCTATCGTAATAATCTCGTTGCCTTGTGCTTCCACTGCGAGCATTAAGCAAGATTTCATCGGCATCCCTTCCATAATTATGGTGCAAGCACCACAATCTCCGTTGAAACAACCTGGCTTCGCACCTGTTAAATAGAGGTCTTCGCGCAATGTAGCAAGTAATGTTTTCGATGAAGGAATAACTACTGAATGGTTTTCCTCGTTTATCCGCAGTTTTACGATTACTAAATTTTGTCTACTTTCCGCCAATTACACTCCCTCCAATCGATCAATTATTTTTTCTAAAAGGTCAGAAAGTACAAATAATCGGTATTCATTTGAACCTTCGACATCGTTAAGGATAGGGGAAGGGAGATGGGCTAATGCTAAATCGATTCGTTCTTCTCTACTCATGCTTTGATTATTTATTATGCGCTCCACTTCAAATGCTCGAAACGGAAAAGGGCATAATCCGCTGATGGCTACTCTAATTTGACCATCCAGCTTTAAGGCAGCTACTGTAATTAATGGATACCCTGTCTCCCACTGCTGTCTCACTTTTATTGCTATATATTCTTGAGTCAAATATCGTTTTTCAATAAAAGCCTGCACCAATAATTCTCCCGTCTGAAGCAATAATTTTCCCTCAAATACATGATGGATAAATTCTGTTCTGATTCCAGACTCATTTGCAAGCACCAACACACTATCTGTTAAAAGGAATGGCAGTACTGCTTCTCGATAAAAGATTTCACCACAAATATTTCCACCAACCGTAATCTTATTTCTTGCTGTTCGATCCGCAATTTCTTTACAAACCACTGTTAATAAGGGAAAATAATTGTTTTCTTCTACGTCTGTCAATGTGATACAGGAACCGATTACAAGGTATTCTTCCTCCATCTGGTGAACATTGCATGCTGCTATTTTGTTTATATCAATTGTGACATCCACATTTAATTGGTTTATTCTTCTTAGCGTAATAATTTCTGTACCGCCTGCATAATAGGCTGGATATCTATTTTGCGATTTTGTTTCTGCATATATTTGCATTGCTTGTTCAATGGTGGAAGCTTGTTTATATTCAAATGCCATTATGTGCCTCCTTCCATTGTCTCCAAATAGCTTCTGGTGTAAGTGGTAGACTTTTCAATTCAGTGTTTATGGCATGAGAAAGGGCATTTCCTAACGCCGCTGGAATGCCAACCAACCCATGTTCCCCTGCTCCCCTTGCTCCAAATGGTGCCTCTAAGTGAGGTGTTTTTATAATATCGACTTCATATTGCGGATGTTCACCAAATCTTAAAGGTCGATAGGTTCTCAATTGGGGGTTTAGAACTCTACCGATTTCATCAAAATAAAAAGCTTCCCTGCCTGCCCAGGCAATACCCATACTCATGGCTCCTTTTATTTGTCCAAGAGCTGCATTGTAATTAAGGACTTCTCCTAAATCAACGACCGTAATTGCTTTTAGAATTTTGTATCGAAATGTTTTCCTATCTATTTCAATTTCGATTCCATGTGCAGCTACTGCCCATTCAGGACCAGGATTTCCTGCACCTGTTTCTGGATCTAAATTAGTTAAACCAGTCAATGTGTAACTACCATTTGCAATGATTTGTCCGCCAATTGAATTTCCATTTGGATAAGTATATCCATACACAATGTCATTAAATGGCACAAATTGTTTCGGATTATCTCGTAAGAATACCTTTTCATTCGCTACATCTAAATCCTCTTCTGAAACCCTTAAGGCAATCGCTCCCATTTTTTTCAGTTTACGAATGGCGTCATCTGCTGCAGCCATCACTGCTCTCCCTGCCATTAACGTTCCTCTACTTGCTACTGTCTTCCAATGCTCTGGTACTGTTTGTGTATCAACAGCCATACGCACATGTATTCGATCCACACTCATTTTCATTTGCTCTGCTAAAATTTGTGCTAATACCGTTTTCGTTCCTGTGCCTATTTCGACTAATCCAGACATTAGATTGATACTTCCATCTGAATTAAAGGTGAGCACTACTCCAGAACTAACTGCTGGACCGATTGTTGAGTTTTTCCAGCTACATGAGATTCCTTTTACACGGACCCTATTTTGAGAGATTGCTTCTAATTGACCCTTTTCCCACTCCATTAATTCCCTTAAGCGGTCTATGCATTTTTCTACATCTCCTATTTTGCTGCTCGTTAACACCACTTGAGTCGGAGTCGTATCACCTGGATGAATAACATTGATTTTTCTGAAATATAGAGGATCCATATCTATTTTTTTCGCAAGCATATCCATTGCTCTTTCAAAAGCAAAATGGACTTCTCCATGGCTAAATCCTCTGAATGGGGCTGCATAGGGATGGTTTGTATACACACAAAAAGCATCACACCAGACATGATCTATTTTATATGGTCCTGTACAGTCTACCGCCCCTGCTGTACTAAGATGAGGCGATTTATCAGCATATGCTCCGCCATCAAACACATACTTCAATTTTGCAGCAGTCAGCTTGCCATCTGCTGTACATGCAAGCTGAACCGTCGCTTCTAAGCCAACATGAACTGGGGAAACCGTTAAATCTTCTTCACGCGTATTAAATACACGTACTTTTCTCCCGCCAACTGCTTTTGATGCAAGGTATGCAAATATTTCCAAATGAACGGACGCTTTTCCACCATAGCCTCCACCTACAAATGGCGTTTCTACGACTACTTTTCCTGTTTCCACCTTAAAATCTCTACTGATAATTTTTTTCACCATATAAGGTGCCTGTGAGCTTGTGACAATTCGGACGATTCCGCTTTCTCCAATTTCACACAGTGCTGCTCTTGTTTCCATAGAAGAATGATCAGATATCGGAATAGAAAAATGGGATTCAACCATCACTTCCCCTTTCTTCATTCCTGCTTGAACATCTCCTTTTCTAATCTTTGTGTGATTGATAATATTTGTTCCTTCCACAGGATAAATCCCTTCGTCTTTCTTGTAATCGAGTAAATTGTCATGAAGGAGTGGTGCATCTTTCTCTAGTGCTTGTAATGGAGAATTAACAACTGTCTGGGGCTCATATTCGATGTGAATAAGTTGGGCTGCTTTCTTTGCAATGGGGATTGTATCTGCGACAACTAAGGCAATGACTTCTCCATAATATCGGACTTTATTGACAGCAAGTGGAGGTCGATCAATTACTTCTTCTCCTATCAAAGGTAAATTATCGCCAAGGATGACTGACCTTACACCGTCCACCTTTTTGGCTTCTTCGATTTCAATGGAACGAATAGTAGCATGGGCATACGAGCTTTTTACCATCTCCACATGTAATGCATCATTTGCTAAGTAATCTGCTGTATACTTTGCTTTTCCGGTCACTTTTTCAAGGGATTCTTTCCGAAAAACACTTTTTCCGATATATGTCACAGTTTCCCTCCTCATTTTCATCTTTAAATATTGGTATGATGAAGTATGCATTCTGACCAGTAATTTAATTTCATATCATTTGGATATTAGAAAAAAATTTAAATTTTTTCTTGCAAATCTTTATATGTATATGAGATAAGGAAAGAAATTAGAAAAAATAAATTCAATATTTTATTTCTGTTAACTTTTACTTAGCCCTTATTTTGAACAAATAAAAAAGGAGGTATAAGATTGTTTCTTATTCTCTCCTTTTTTTTTCAACAACTATTCCGTTTTCCAGCCTTTATTTTCACACAGATTCGTAATATGAGCGAGGTGATGACGACCATGCCATGCGTAATTTCCGATTAATAATCGAACAGATTGATTGCCATTTTCTGGATGTTGGAATTCCTTCTCTAATTCATTTGTCTGAAGTAAAGCTCGAAATAAATGAACCCATCTTGCATGAATATTGGAAAGCAATTGGATGGACACATATACAGGCATGGAATAGTCGGGAAGCAGTGCCCATAGCTCTTCTTTATATGGTTTAATACTCGGCTTCTGTTCAGTTAAGGCAAGCTTGGTCCGTATATATGCGTTCATATGACTATCTGCGACATGGTGTACTACTTGACGAATTGTCCAGCCGTCTTGTCGATAGGGAGTATCTAACTGTTCCTCTGTCAATAGGGCTATTTTTTTCTCAAGTTTAGCTGGATATTCCTCTATTTCTGAAATCCATCTATGTAAAACTTCCTCTGAAATCTGTCCTTCATATTCAAATAAACCAATTGGATACCTTTCATCCACTCCCCATTTCTCCTTTCATCATACAAAAATCGTAAATTAATAGTAAGTTAGTTTTTCTTCTCAAAAAATAGCAAAATAGAATCTTTCATTGGTTCATAGCCAATATCCATGTATATCTTATTGGATGTTGGATTTGTGATATCTGTATAGAGGCTAATAGATGAATATCCACTCTTTAACAACCGTTCTGAAAGTTCTGCAACACAATTTGTGGCATAGCCTTTTCTTCTATAAGATTCTGGCGTATACACAAAATTAATCGTTATATTATTCTTCGTAGGTCTGCTTGCATTTGCCATACTAACTAACTGATTATCTACTTCCCAGCCAGCAAGTTTCCCACCTTGAATAATCTCATCTGCACGTATTCCTGCCTGTTCCATTTCTAACGACTGATTAATGGACAGTGCGAAATCATAAATCCATTGTTGAATTAGCGCCTGATCTCTACTTGTTATCCATCTGAAACGACCAACATTAGATGGCTTCTTTTTCACTTCTTTTAGTTGATAGATACGTTGATCCATTCCCAGTACAATTTTTACTTGACGTAATGCAGCAATATTTTGAGCAAGCTCTTGCACAATTACTTTCTCGCCAATGAAACCAGGAATTTCTTCTATACTTTCATGAATTAATTTACTTACTAACGGTAATTCCAATGGAGTCATCCCTGGAAAAACAGAGACGATTATTTGTTTAGGATGTGTCTGAAACAGCATAAGAATTGGTTGTTCATCCTTATAGACCCCAGCCATAATGATAGGCTTAATCATCTCATTTATATTCATTAAGATTCCTAGTGGCAAGCCATTAACCGCTTCTTGCTTTTCTAAAAGTGGCAGCATCACCCGCTTGAAATCATTTACGTCATAAAACTTTTGAACAAGTAACACCACAGTTCTCCTCCAAACTCCAGATAATTTTTATGTATGAAAGTAGCTTAAGACTGACTCACCTGTATAAATGTTTTTATTCTAGGGGGAGTATAGGTCGAAAATTTATCAAGCAATTGGGATGGATTAGAATCAATTATCGCAATGTTCCGATACTGTTCTTGTAAAAATTCCGCATTGGCCATATGATTAATTAATCCAACTAGGGGATCATAATAATGATTGA
The DNA here is from genome assembly GCF_052064465.1 of Niallia sp. HCP3S3_B10. NCBI lineage: Bacteria > Bacillati > Bacillota > Bacilli > Caryophanales > Bacillaceae > Niallia > Niallia sp. HCP3S3_B10. Next base: position 7,355 of record NZ_JBQHVO010000008.1, read on the forward strand.
TATTAAGAATCCCTAAAGGTTTTTTATGTAAACCAAGCTGTGCCCAAGTAAAGATTTCAAAAAACTCTTCCATTGTGCCTGCACCGCCTGGAAGTGTAATAAACCCATCAGCTAGCTCTGTCATTTTTGCCTTTCTTTCATGCATGGACTTTACGACAATTAATTCACTTAAATGTGGATGGGCTATTTCTTTTTCCTGAAGAAAGTCAGGGAGTACGCCAATTACCTTGCCCCCCTCTTCCACCATACTATCAGCAAGAGCTCCCATTAATCCAATGCATGAACCGCCATATACAACCTCTAAATCACGTCTCGCCAATTCTTTTCCTAGTGCAATTGCTTCTTCGATATATATTTTAGAAGCTCCTGTACTTGAACCACAGAACACAGCAATTCTTTTCATTTTGATTCCTCCATTTCACAAAATTTAGAGAATATTTTCATTACTCTTTTCCTATTAGTTAGGCAGAGTCCACTTTTACTAGCAAATAAGTATAAGACATAGAGATTAATGGAAAAATTTTCTCCCTCCTTCTATTGTAACTGGAATCGAATACGAAAAGAAATAGTGTTTGCCTTATTTCAATCACCATTTATTGAATCTAATTAAATTCTAGATTTAAATTGTTCAAAAATAAAATATATTTTTAAAAAATAGGTTTAAGAGTTTTATTTAGCGGGTATTAGACAGAAAACAATATAAGTACACCTAATATCAAGGAGGATTAAAATGTCAGGAAACGTATTGTATAAAGGCAAAGTCTTTAAAATTTTATTTTGCTATGATACTGGTTATTGTGAAATTAGGGATATTTATAATGTATTTAAGGTAGAACTTGTTCATAATTCTCAACTTACCATTTTAGAAGATGTTTGCACTCATTAATCAGATCCTTTTAACTTTTTGTCATTTTTAAATCACAGCTTATTTTTCAAAAGAATTGTAAACGTTATTCTTGTATTTATTTCTAATGGTATTCATGTATGCCTTCATACAATGACTATAACATTTTATATATTTATTTCTTTATTTAGACCTTTTTTCTACATATTATATTGAACTTGTCCACACTATTTAGTATCACTTCCATATTATATAGTAAATCTATAGATGGAGGTGACTAGTATGTCTGAATATGGAGGCGGATTTGGAAGCAACTTTGCATTAATCGTAGTATTATTTATTTTATTAGTTATTATCGGTGCATCTTATGTAGGAGGTTATTAATCCTTCTGATTGAAAGTGTCTCAAAATGTTGGTATTCATTGACAGATTTTCTATTACTCATTAATAGGTAGTGTCCTTGAAATCCCTTTATTTGAGGCACTTTTTTATTTACTTTTCATTAAGTTGTTTTCGTAAAGAATGTCACCAGACTCCAATTTAAAATAATTATTATCATTACACCAACCGTAAGCCATTTATGTTCAAAAGTCTCTAATCAAATAGCCTTTTATTCCCCTCGTTTAGTTACTTGTCCATTCCCTTTCATTCTTTCCTACATAAGATATGGTGTAACTTGTAGAAGGAGGTGGCATATATGTCAGACTGTTATAATGGTGGAGGTTACAACAATAACTTTACTTTATTAGTTGTGTTATTCATTTTGTTGATCATCGTTGGAGCTTCCTACTGGGGAGGATATTAATCTCATTAAAAGAAGGCACTTTTGTGCTTTCTTTTTTTCATAAAATATCATCCTTTAATTATACATATACATACGAAAAGGTACCCTGTTTATTGGGGTACCTTTTCTTTCATACGATTAGAAGAAGTTTCTTCTCGGTCTGCAATTATTTGGATTATTTACATTAGAACCACAATCGAAATCTTCAACAACTGTTTCGTTCACTTGTCTTTCTGTTACTGGAAAATAATTTTCATTACGAATTACCGTTCTATTTACATTAATTACTTCTGTTGGATGAATATTACGGATTCTTTTTTCATTAGTTGTTGTTCGAACAACCGTTCTAGTAGGATGAACAACATCTCTTACTGGAGAAACGCAATTTCGACATTTTTTCCCATGATTATTATTACTAGTACCTAACACATTATCATTATTATGGCGACCCATTACTTTCGCTCCTTTCCTCTATGAATTTCACTTACGATATATAGTATGAAAGGAACAAGAGCTTGTCCGAGCTTTTATACTATTCTTTGTCAAATTATGCTGAAACACTATGAGTAATGTCTATAGGAAAAAGAGAGGCCATTTTTATAATCTCAAAAATGCGCATAAATCTTTACTAGTAGGTTAAAAAATTTTTTAAAAAGGGTGATATTATGAAATCTAAAATTATTGAAGAATCATTCCACAAATCAATCGATGTGAATAAGTAAATTTTTCAGGAGTGGAAAGAGCACTCATTTATAATGCTTAATTGGTGGATAGGAACACTTCTTCTTATTATCCCACTCCTTCAATGGTTAAAGTTTAGAAAAAAGGAAAGCGCAGACAGATTACAATATGCAGGTCTATTTGTCACGCTAGTATCTTCAAATTTAGTTTTTTTATATTTTATTTCTCCAACAAACTTTTTCTTTTGAATAATCAAAAAAATCTTCTTCCACTTAACTTTTATATATTAATCATCCAAATAAAACGCTGGATACTTAATTAAGAATGCAGAATACCTATTCCCCTTTATCGTAATCACACTTTGAAAAATAGTCTCTTTCGCAAATTCACTAAACGCAGCTCGGTCCATTACTTCTCATCCTAACAAAACGCTTACATTTATTTAAATCGAAACCTTTCTCTCTTTCTATTTTAGCATATCTCTTTATGATTATATGTATCAGGAAAGAAGCAACACTTGTAAATTTTTTGAATTAACTAAAATCTCTTCTCCAAAGATAAAAGCTGTTTATGCATACAATTTAAATGATTTCGACTTAAAAGAGACAGCTAGGATGGAATCCACTTTAAAAATGCGTGGCTGCTTCTTCCTTAAACAAAACGCCTTAATGTATTTGTCTGTTACTCTATACACAAGAACCGTTCGCTGGGATATAGAGTCATCTTTTTTCACGTAAATAATCTCTATAGGTCTTTTTTCTGTCCACGCTTTTTCTAATTGTTTTATCATCCTAAGCTCCCTCCTTTAAAAATATTATATAAGAACATTCGTTCGAAAACAAGCGATAAACGAACGAATGTTCTTATGTTTTTTCAGAAAAGGATATATGTATGGATTTCGTCTATTCATAACAAACTCATCCCTGGCTTTAAAGTGTCCAACTATCTCTGCGATTGTCCAATTTCCTTTTGCAATTTCTGATTTCCATTCAATTTCGCTAAAATGTTGCAAGGATGTAATAAACTGTATAGCGTTACATGAAGTTTTATTAATTCCTTTTTAGTTTTACTCATTTTCTCCTCTCTTAATAAACTTGTTATGTTTCTTTATTTGCCCTTATGCCATTCAAACACCCATTTTAATCAAGACAACTATCTAATGCCGTTTTATTGGAATAGGATAAATCAAAAACAAAGGAGTATTGATTATGCAACCCTCCATTACAACTGGACCATATGGGGCAATTTATCAAGGTTACCCCGCTCTTTACCATGGCCCATGGAATCAACTTTTACATTGTCCGGATCAAGGCTGTCATATTCATTATGGACATGGAATCTATCCGATTAAACAACTGCCATCTGATCCACATGCTTATTATCATTATCTTGGACCGAATGTACCATTACACATTAGACAGACCGATATACTTTCTCAAATCTCCAAAGCAATTGATGGAGAATATTCTGCTATTGCTTGTTATCAAAAGCTAAAGAATCTAGCTCCTACAAAAAAAGAAAAAACAGTGATTAATGAAATTAGAAATGATGAAATCAGGCATTTCAATACCTTTTCTAATTTATATACACAATTAACGGGCAAGAAACATATACCAATTATTTCTGAAAACTGCCCAGATGACTATAGAAAAGGTATCGATTTTGCTTTTAATGATGAACAAGAAACGGTGGATATGTATTTAGATATCGCCTACCATACCGATAACGTAAAAATAAAAGAAGAGTTTTTAAGAGCAGCCCATGATGAACAAAATCATGCAGTTTGGTTTTTGTATTTTATGAAATAGAAGAAAAGAGACACCATAAAAAATCCCTTTAAAATCTATATTGTTTCTTCTTAAGGTAGTTAGCTGTCTTTTGGTGAAATTATTCCATTAAATAACATTATATATAAATTATCCTAATATATTGTAATACTGAAAACAAGATAACCAAGTTTATTGCATGTAGATGTGGACATAGTCATTTTGCTAAAAAGGAAACCACTCATATTCGTGTAAAAAGACCTACTCTTTTACACGAATATGAGTGGTACAATGATGTCTGTAATTTTACTTAGTTAAAAATGGTACAAGTGCATTTCTAATTTTCCTAATAGCTGTCATTTCATCTCTGCTAACTCTTCCATAGAAGATTACTTTATCAGACACCATAACCATATTGTAATCAGAACACTAATCATAGTCGTAATGGAAAGTAGTATAATAAAAATTTATTTGTAATTAGACTACCTCTAGTGATAATAGCTTTAATTAGGAGGTGTTTACATTGATTAAATTAATTAAAAAACGATGGATGCTCTTTGATCAAGTAGTGAAACCCTATAAACCCTATATTACGGTTGAATATAGTTCCAGTTTCCCCAAGTGATATAGTTGGACTTTCTATACCAGTTAGCGAAGTTAAAAGTGGAGAAAACATCAAAGCACTTCGTAATTCTGTTAAATGAAAAGGCTGGCAAAATGAATACCCTGCCGATTTACATTTGTATGCGACTTCCTAATAGAAAATATACTGTAGCTTCTGGAGCTAATCACCTTGTTTTTTTATCGAACCAAATAGACATACCAAAAATTAATGCGACGGTTTCCCTTTTAATTCCAGAAAAGTATATACCCGAGAATATGAAAGCGAAAATTGAAGATTATGAAAATAAAGAGAAGACATACCGAGTCTCATTAAATTCCTGCAAAGCCTTGAAGAAATTCGTAAAAACGCTAAAGAAGAATTTGCTTATAAAAACTTCTGTAAACGAATAGATGATATGTATAATAAACGACAATATCTCCTTCTTGGATTAGCCAAATTTTTAATTTTAGTACCGAATGAAACAGCGAAGTAAACCGCTGTTTTTTATTTTGAGTAGTTAGTCTTTATAATTAGCGTTTTACAATACGTATACAAAAAGTCTGCAAATAAATTCCAATCGAATATATTCGCAGCCTCTTTTTGCTTTTTAATTAAGCTTTTACAGTTGTAGAAAGTGCTTCTGTCTCTTCCCCAATAGATAGATTGAAATCTGCATTAAAATCAATATTTAACATGGTAAAAGTTTAATCAAAACCTAAAATTGCAAATGACATAAAGTTCACCCCCTTATTAAATGGGTACATCCAAGCAATCATGTTATTTACAAAACCTAATTGCTTGTCCTTTCAATATAGGGTATGAAAAATCAAAACTATTAATTGTGCAGATATATATTTTGTAAAAATTCTGCAAAAATAACCCTAAAGTGGAGAACATAATATAAGTTATGCATTTAATCAGTATTGTTCGGAATTAATTTATATTTCATTAGCAAAAACCCCACTCAAATGAGCGGGGCTATCATGATAAATTTCATATAGATAATACGAGATTTTCTTAATACATTTCCATATACTGGTCACGTTCCCATGGATGAACTTGCGTTCTAAACATATCCCATTCAATCTCTTTTGCCTCAACAAAGTGAACAAGAATGTGCTCGCCTAGTGCGTCGATCATTGTTTCATTTTGTTTTAACTCTTCTAATGCATTCGCTAGGGTTGATGGTAAGTCAACAATGCCTTCTGCAATTCTTTCTTCTTTGCTCATGATGTAGATATTTCTATCTACAGGAGCTGGAGGAGTTAATTGGTTTGCAATACCGTCAAGTCCTGCTTTAAGTAAAGCTGCCATAGCTAAGTATGGATTTGCTGCCGGGTCCACGCTACGTACTTCTACACGAGTGCTTAGGCCACGTGATGCTGGAATACGCATTAATGGGGAACGATTTCGAGCAGACCATGCTACATAGCAAGGTGCCTCATAGCCAGGAACTAGGCGTTTATATGAGTTTACAGTCGGGTTAGTAATAGCTGTAAAGCTAGTAGCGTGCTTACCGATGCCCGCAATAAATTGAAGTGCTGTATCGCTTAATTCTAACTCACCTTTTGGATCGTAGAAAACATTCTCACCATTTTTGAATAGGGAAAGGTTGCAGTGCATCCCTGAACCGTTCACACCAAATAATGGTTTTGGCATAAATGTTGCATGTAGACCATGCTTACGAGCAATTGTTTTTACTACTAATTTGAATGTTTGAATTTGGTCACATGCTGTAATTGCATCTGCATATTTAAAATCAATTTCATGCTGACCAGGTGCTACCTCATGGTGAGAAGCTTCAATTTCAAAGCCCATTTCTTCTAATTCTAATACGATATCGCGACGACAGTTTTCCCCTAAATCAGTTGGTGCTAAATCAAAGTAACCACCATTATCGTTAAGTTCTAGAGAAGGTGCGCCTTTTTCATCCAATTTGAATAAGAAAAATTCCGGCTCAGGTCCCAGATTAAAATGAGTGAATCCTAAGTCTTCCATCTCTTTTAATATTCTTCTAAGATTATTACGAGGATCGCCTTCAAATGGTGTTCCATCTGGGTTGTAGATATCACAAATCAAACGTGCAACTTTTCCTTTTTCAGCAGTCCATGGGAATACAACCCATGTATTTAGATCAGGATATAGATACATATCTGATTCTTCAATACGAACAAATCCTTCGATAGAAGAACCATCAAACATCATTTTGTTATCCAATGCCTTATCTAGCTGGCTGATTGGAATCTCCACGTTCTTGATTGTTCCTAAGATATCCGTAAATTGTAAGCGGATAAATTTTACGTTACTTTCACTTGCAAACTTTCTAATGTCATCTTTAGTGTAATTTTTAGCCACGACTATTCCTCCACTCCCTACGTTTCTTCTTATCTATTTTTGAAAATAACGAGACATGTCTCCTTGTCTCATAGAGGGACGATGAGTATTATTAAAGCGACCTGCATTTAATAATTCTTTGCGCAATAATTTGCGTAAATCCTCATCCGATAATTCTCTGCGTGCTTTTTCTGCTTCTTTCTTCACTTCATCTGTCAGCACTTGTTTTTCTTGAACAGAGAAAATTTGTTTAATTCCAGCAAGGTTTACTCCTTGATCAATTAGATCTTTAATCTCCAATAATTTATCAATATCCGATAATGAAAAAAGTCTTCTATTGCCATCTGATCTTGCTGGAGCCACTAATTCGTGTTCTTCATAGTAACGAATTTGTCGAGCAGATAGCTCTGTTAATTGCATGACAATACTTATTGGAAAAAGAGGCATCGATCGACGAATTTGACTACCAGACATAGCATTCGGCTCCTTTAAATTGATTTAATCCACCTTCATTATATGATTGGGAAAAAAAGATGTCAACTAATGTTACAAATTCTTCCCAATCCATGTAACTGATTACTATATTCAAATAGTAATCAGTTTTTGTTCTAATAATCGATTAATCGCGATACATATCGCAATTTTCACATGGGAATAGGTTAATCCCCCTTGAACGTAAGCTACATATGGTGGCCGGATTGGACCATCTGCTGTTAATTCGATGCTTGCCCCTTGAATAAATGTTCCTGCGGCCATAATAACATCATCTTCATAACCTGGCATGTAATTTGGATATGCCGTCACATGGGAGTTTATTGGCGATGCATATTGAATGGCCTGGCAAAAAGCAATCATTTTGTCTTTATCATCAAACTGAACAGACTGAATTAGGTCTGTTCTTTTTGTATTCCAGCTAGGAGAGGAGTTCATTCCCAATCGCTCTAGCATTGCTGCTGTGAAAATAGCTCCTTTTAAACTTTGTCCAACAACATGTGGAGCAAGGAAAAAACCTTGGTACATTTCTTGAAGGCTATAAAGCGAAGCACCCGCTTCAGCTCCGATTCCAGGGGATGTCATTCGGTAAGAACATGCTTTCACAAATTCCTCTTTCCCAACAATATATCCACCTGTTTTCGCTATTCCTCCGCCTGGATTTTTAATTAACGATCCAGCCATTAAATCTGCACCAACATGGCATGGTTCGAGATTTTCTACGAATTCGCCATAGCAATTATCTACAAAAACAACGACATCTTCTTTAATCTCTTTTACAAAGGCTATCATTTTCTCAATCTCCACAATTGGAAAAGAAGGTCTTGTTGCATATCCTTTTGAGCGTTGTATGCCAATCATTTTTGTATTTGCATGAATGGATGCAGCAATTTTTTCATAATTAGGCTGCCCATTTGGAAGCAAATCAACACTATTATAGCCAATATTAAACTCACGTAGCGATCCAATACCTTCGCCTCTAATTCCTACGATTTCTTCTAACGTATCATATGGTTTACCCGTAATATACAGAAGTTCATCGCCTGGCCGCAAGATTCCAAACAGCGCTGTACTAATGGCATGTGTCCCAGAAATAATTTGTGGTCGTACTAAACCAGCTTCTCCACCAAATACTTCCGCATAAATGCTTTCTAACGTGTCACGGCCATTATCATCATATCCATAGCCAGTTGATGGAATAAAGTGTGATTCACTTACCCGGTGATTTTGAAAGCTTGATAAGACACGAAATTGATTGGTATCGATTCTTTTATCAATAGATAGATGGACTTCTTTAATTTGTTCTTCCACTTCATTTACTAACGTTTCTAGCTGTGTTCCATATGTTAACTGCTTATACATCTATTTCTCCCATTCCTCTACTTCTATCGGCTTTTTATATTTTAATATAGCATGTTCTTTTAAGGCATACCCTTTACATAAATAGTTTTGCGTTTCTTCATCAAAAATTAAGCTCCGAAGTACTGTCTCATTTTTAAGCTGTGACAATAATCTTCCATTATTGCTTTCAACCGTTGTTTCATAATATTCCATATTTTCAATCATGATTTGTTCAATCGTTTGCTTCAGCTTTTCCCTGTCTTCCTTATCAAAAGCGCTAATTAAAATGCTTTCTGTCTTTGATGTGGGCACAAATTTCGGATGTACCAAATCTTTTTTATTATAGACAGTTAAATGTGGAATCGCAGGTATTTCCAAATCTTCTAGTAGTTTATGTACTGTTTCCTCATGCTGATAATATTCCTCATTTGAGCTATCCACAACATGAAGCAATAAGTCTGCTTCACGCACCTCTTCTAAGGTAGACCGGAATGCGGCAACTAATGTTGTTGGCAAATCTTGAATAAATCCTACTGTATCCGTAATAAGTGCCGAAAAGCCACTTGGCAAAATCAATTTTCTAGTCATTGGGTCTAATGTTGCAAACAAGATATCTTCTTCAAATGAATCTGCTTCAGAGAGACGATTAAACAAAGTAGATTTTCCAGCGTTCGTATAACCAACTAATGCGATTTGGAAGGCTCTATTTTTCTTCCGTCTTTCACGATAGCGATCTCGATGTTCGACAATAACGCTTAATTGGCTTTTAATATCATCAATTCTTCGTCTAATATGTCTTCGATCTGACTCAAGCTTCGTTTCACCTGGTCCTCTTGTCCCAATCCCTGCGCCAAGTCTGGATAATTGGAGACCTTGTCCACCTAATCGCGGCAAAAGGTATTGCAATTGGGCTAGCTCTACTTGAAGTTTCCCTTCTTTTGATCTTGCTCTTGATGCAAATATATCTAGAATAAGCTGTGTCCGGTCAATGATTCTTGCATCCAAATTCTTTGATACATTGCGAACCTGACTTGGTGATAATTCATCATTAAAGATGATTAAGTCTGCTTCTAATTCTTCTGCAAGAGTTTCTAATTCTTCTACTTTTCCTTTGCCAATATAAGTAGAAGGATGAATTCTTTCTCGCATTTGCGTTAATGTTGCTACAACTTGTCCATTCGCTGTTTTCGTTAAATTTGCAAGTTCTTCCATTGAGTATTCAAATCTGGCAGCGTCATTTTGTGTTTCACAGCCAACCAGGATTACTTTTTCTTTATCAACTTTGGTTTCTTTCAACTATGTAACCCTTCTTTCCATGCCGAACTTCATCTATTATAGCAAACAAATACCAATTCATCTATTTGCTCTTTATAAGGTTACCCAAATTATAACGAAGTAAAAATGAAATTGAAAAAGAATGCAAAAAAGCTATTCCAAAAAGTAAACAACTCTTTTAAGAATAGCTTATAAACCTTATTTATCATTAGAGTCTAATAGTAAATCATTACTTCTTATTGTCATTAGTTCATATTTATCATAATTGCTTTGCATTAATAAGCGCATGGCTTGGGCTCTTATTGATTTCTCGATGATATTGCGGATGTATCGACCATTTGAAAAGCTTTTTGGATGCTGGACATTTCGTACATAGGAAAGATGTTCTTTTAACTTTTTTTCCGCCTCATGGCTTAATGCATATTCTCTTTCTTTTAGCATACGATCTGCAATCTCCATAAGCTGATCGGTGGAATAATCAGGAAAGTCAATGACAAGGGGGAACCTAGAGTGGAGACCAGGGTTTAAGGATAGAAAAAAATCCATTTCCCTTGAATAGCCTGCCAATATTAAAATAAAGTCATGCTGTTTATCTTCCATATGCTTTACTAAAGTATCAATTGCTTCTTTTCCAAAATCCTTCTCTCCGCCTCGCCCTAGCGAATAGGCCTCATCAATAAATAAGATTCCACCCATCGCTTTTTTTACAAGATCCCTTGTTTTCTGGGCTGTATGTCCGATATATTCGCCAACTAAATCAGCACGCTCTGCTTCAATTAAATGACCCTTTGATAAGACATTCATTTTTTGAAAAAGCTTGCCAATTAGCCTTGCAACCGTTGTTTTCCCTGTACCTGGATTGCCTTTAAACATCATATGCAGTGCCTGTTTCCCCGTTTTCAGACCATTTTCTTCTCGTTTTTTATTGACATAAATCCATGCGTATATCTCTTTTATCATTTTTTTCATTTCATCCATGCCTACAAGGCTTCCTAATTCAGATTCAATTTCCCTAAGTGCTTCGTGTTCACTTGGAACAGTTCTTTTGATTGACTCAGCTTCTGGCTTTTCCTTTGGAAGAACCTTCTTTTTCTGTGAGTTGATTACTACGCTGATCTGTCCATTATTCTTCATCCGGATTGGATGCTCCAAAAGCCACACCTCCTCTTAAAACAAAACGCTAAAAATCTTGCCCATCAAAAGCTTCATTTATGAAATTTTTAAGTATTTTAATCTATTCATACTGTTTGCTACTATTCCCCATTGTTAATGTATATTCAGAACCTCTTCTATTCATTAAACTATTTTAGATTATTTTTTTATCCCCATACAAAGCCTCGTCTGTAACAAGAAATAATCTTATTCTAAACGAATATTTTAGTTGGGTGGATTGGTAAGATTAGCCTTAATTTATTTGCTCTTCATGGTAAAATAGAGGAAATTATTTTTAATATTCAAAGATTTATTTTGTATCATAGGGGGGATATAGAAATGGCTAGTATTTTTTTAACTTCAAATGGCTTTTTTACAGAAACAATAAAAGGTGAGTTTTTAGCCACACTTAAAAAACAAAGGATAAATCCGAAAGCTGTCATTATTACTACGGCCTCCACACTTAAAGAAAAAAATAGACTTGCCCTTAAAACGAAAAATGATTTTTTCGAAATGGACATAAAGCATGTCGATTTTATTGATGTTGAAGTGGAAAAGGGAGAAAGACTAAAGGAGTATAATATCATTTATATTAATGGTGGAAACCCCTTTCGCTTACTATATTTTATGAAAAAAAGCGGCGCTGACTTGATATTAAGATCATTGTCAAAACAAAATACTATCTTAATAGGAGCAAGTGCTGGTGCGGTTATTTTAGGACCTTCAATCGATGTTGTTCAGCATTTTTCTCCAGAGTTGAATGAGATAGGCTTGAATGACTATACAGCATTATCGTTAACAGATATCGCTATTTTTCCACATTATGATCGAGAAGATGTTTTTAAAGAAGACACTGGGAAGAGCATAGAGGATCGCTTAAGTGAATTTGAAGAATGGAATAATATCTCAGTAACGAGATTAAAGGACGACCAATACATCCTAATAAATAGATAAATTCGAATAATGCGCACACAAAAAAAGCTTGAGGATAATTCCCCAAGCTTTTTTTGTGTGCTACCTTAAATTGCTATGTACCAGTATCCCCGGACAGCTAATCTCCCACTTATCTCGAGAGCGCCTTAAAGTGAGATTAAACACCGATTAGCCACGTTATTGAACTTGTGTACCTTCTAAATCAATCTGTACATTTTTTTGTGGAGCAAATGTAGAAATCGCATGCTTATAAACGAGCTGTTGCTTTCCTTCTGATTCAAATAATACGGTGAAATTATCGAAACCTTTTATAAATCCACGTATTTGGAATCCGTTTAATAAGAATACCGTTACGTTTGTGCCGTCTTTACGCAGTTGATTTAAAAATTGATCTTGAATGTTAACTGATTGCTTCATGAAAATCCTCCTCTTTTCTCTCTACTATTATGTATTCGATTTTATTTTTAGCATTCCTTCTAAATAAGACGAAATTTCCTGTAAATTTTTTGTTATGTCATGTGTTTTGACACTTTCTGTCATATCAAACCATTGTACATTCATTTTGTTGCGAAACCAAGTTAATTGCCTCTTTGCATATCTCCTCGAGTTCTGCTTTAACTCCTCAATTGATTCATCCAAGCTTTGCAGACCATCGAAATACTTATAGATTTCTTTATAACCAATAGCCTGAATGGATTGGCAGTCTCTAATGCCCTTTTCATAGAAGTGCTGAACTTCCTCTAATAAGCCGATATCAAGCATTTGCTCCACTCTTTTATTAATACGCTCATACAAAACACTTCTTTCCATCGTTAAGCCAATTAACGCAGCATCATAAAGTGAGTCCTGCTTCTGTTCTTTTTGAATATCAGACATTTTTCTGCCAGTGACATGAAAGACCTCCAATGCTCGAATCACACGCCTGACATTATGATGGTGAATGGCAGCAGCAGCTTCTGGATCTACTTCTTTCAACATATCATGAATAGTTAGGCTTCCTTCCGTTTGCGCCAATTCTTCTAATTTCGTCCGGAATTCCGTGTCTGTTGCCGTTTCTTGAAACTGATAATCGTATAAAACGGCTTGAATATACAAACCAGTTCCGCCAACAATAAATGGCAATTTACCTCTTGAAGTTATTTCCGTGATTTTTTTTCGAACAAGCTCTTGAAATTGTGCCACAGAAAAACCTTCATCTGGTTCTACAATATCAATTAAATGATGGGGAACCCCTTGCATTTCATCCTTGGATATTTTTGCTGTCGCAATATCCATTCCTCTGTAAATTTGCATGGAATCTCCGCTAATGATTTCCCCGTCGAATTTTTTTGCCAGTTCAATGCTTAGATTGGTCTTCCCTACAGCAGTAGGTCCGATTAATACAACGACTTTTTCCTTTATGGTCAAATGATTCAACTGCCTTTTTCAAACATTTAGCTAAATTTTATGCTATTATAATTATTTTATCACATTCCTGCGTGCAGTTTAACCTGTAAGCATTATTACCCAAACTTTATAAAATATACAATATTTTAATAATCGAGGTTTATTTTTTTCTTACCTGCTGAATAAATATTTATCGTATAAGTATCATTTTGAACAAGCATGTTTATTTCGTCGCTTTGTAAAAATTGGTCTAACGATCGTTTAATAGCACGTGCTATCTCTTCCTTGCTTTTGTCTTTTGTTAGAAAATACGTATAAATATCGATGATTACGTTTTTCTCCGTTGCATTGGTCCTTATTCTTTCTATATTATATTCCTTGCCTAACAAAAATCCTTCATTGAAATAGGGTGATAGTTTTAACCATCTTTCTCTTCGATCAACTATTTGCTTATCATAATAGGAAACTGTCACTGGTGCTTTATGATGATATCCATTTAAAATTTCCTGGACACGCAAAAGTTCTTTTTCCTCTTTTACTAGTTCAATATCGTTAGGAAGAGATACGATCCATCCTATTACTTTTCCTTGATCGGAATAGTCTCCTGGCCAAAGTTTTATCCTTTTCTCGTCTGCCTCTGTTACTATTTTATAGGCTGTTTGGTCCTTGCCTAAAGCTTTTAAATCATAATCCAATTCAACAGTATAAGTAATCTCTTTATCCTTCAATATTTGATAAACAAAAGGAATGATTTCCGACTTCTTTTGATAGAGTTCTTCCTTCTCCACGCTAATATAAACTTCAGCTTCCTCAAAATTGACCAAAACAGAAAACCCATCCTCCTGAAATGCTTCTGTTAATTGCGCTTTTATCATTTCGTCCAATTTATTTCCTTTATAAATCATTAATAAATCAGGTCCTTGTTTCGCTTGTGTCTTTTCTACAATGCCGATATTCATTGCCCCGCCGACGAGAAGAAGATGGAAAATGATGAAAGAGTACAATGCAGTCTTTTTAACATTAATCAAACTCCTCTTATATACATCATCAATTGAGAAGGGATATGCTAGGGTCTTCCCTTTCTCCAGTAGCCTGTCCACAAATGAAGCAAGTGAAATTCCGTTTGTTGCCAGTTGCTGTAGAAATGAAAATTGTATTCTCCTAATCTCTCTTATCGATTTTCGAACGATTCTAGCAATCTGCCTTTTATCTAATTGAAAATAGTAATGTAGCAAAAGAATACTCTGATCGATTTTACCAACCGAACTAAAAGAAAATTCAGAAAATAAAGATTCAAACACCGTTCTACTCTTTTTCACCTTCAACTGTTTTAAAATGTAGCGGTATCCTCTTTCTATTACATGAGGGGTATACCACTTTGTCGAAGGCTTTATTAAAAAAGCCTTCACGATTTTAAGTGCCTTTTCTCTATCGCCTGTAAAGAATTCTGTAAATAAAAGCCAATCTTTCACTTGATTGCTTTCGACAAGCTGCAACCCCTTCATAGTACCCCCTCCCTTTAAGAAATGATATCAAGTATCGAACTCTATCTCTTTTCTATTTATATCATAAATTTTTATTTCATAGGGAACATAGTTAAATTGACTTTGAATGTCTTCATGTTGCAGAAAGAAGTGTAGGGATCTGTTTAACTCTTTGACTGTATCTACGTTTTTTGCCCTATCTTCCTCTGTTGCGTAGGCTAATTCTGTATATATTTCGATTTTCAATTGATCGTCTTCATAGGTTGGATACACATCATAAACTTGATATTTTTGCTCGCCAAACATATAGGCTTCTAATAGAGCTGGAATGATATCCCACATGGCTCTTTCCATTTCTACAACGCCTGAATCAACCTTTCCAAACGAAAAATCCCATTCTAAATCATACTTTTTTATAATATTTTTAATTTCTTCCTTCAAATTCGTTTCTTCTTCTTCTGTTATCGATTCAGAAAAAATCAACTGCCTTGATTCACCATTTTGATCACTTATATAGCTTTGCGTATAATAATAAGGAGTAGAAGTAACTAATTCGAATATTTCTTGTTCCATATCCATCCGTTTATTCTCAGCTTTTTGTTCCTCTGTTAGTTCTACATCAACCACTTGATTAATTTCTTCATATCTTAACTGATAATCCATGTCTCTTTCCTTTAAATAAGATTCGATAATCGAAGTTACCTCTTCCTTATTTTCTATACTCTCTGGTGTGGCCAATTGGACGTAAAGCGTATTATTTTCGACATCTGGATAGGTATAAATATCCGTATACCCTTTTTCTTGAATCTCCTTTCCAAGCTGTAACACGCCTCCTTCCTTATAAACTTTATACACATCAGGGCCTAAACTAACTCTCGTTTTCCCTATGATTTCCTGATTAATAGATCCTCCAACAAATAAAATCAACAAAATGAAGATAATCACGGGTGCCTTTCCCCTACTAGTCCTTGTCTCGATGTATAGATGTTTCTTTTCTAATACTTGATTAACTGGCATCATACTTTTTAGGAGACTTACATCTTTTTTTATTACGTCCTCTATATCATGAATAGATACTAATTTGCCATTATTTGTCCATAAAATAAGAGAAGCGTATATAATTTGTTTTGTCTTTCTAACTGAAATCGGTAAATATTGCGCTATTTTTTTATAAGAAAAACCGTAGTAATACTTTAGTAAAAAAGCAACTCTAGCTTTTTCGTCAAGCAAACCTAGTCGAGTTAATAGAACACTAGAATCGATTGGTTTATAGTTAATGTCATTATTGCGATGATATTTTCTATATTCCTTGATTATTGGTTTTAGAGAAAAACGTTCACGTGAAGGGAAGGACCACGTATCCCTCACTTGATCTAATGTCCGATCTAACAATCGTTCTGCTAGCCCACTATCACCAGTTAATAAGATTGCTAGTAAATACCATTCATCTATATTGTCTTGTATAATTATTTGCTGCTTCCATTGTCTAGGGCGCATGTTCAGAATATGTTCCGCCTTTCTAGTCATTCTCCATATATTACCTATATTTTAAAGGAAGTTAGAACCATTGTCATCACCTTCTGTTTGAAAATTCACTTTTGAATAACTATTCAATTTAAATAATTAAGAACAAACACGCTGTATTTTATCGAGTTATAACAATAAAGATTTTTCTAAACAATAATCAAACATTAAAAAACTGCCTTGATTCTACAAAGCAGTTTTTCAACTTAGAAATTAGGATAATTCCAACATTCTATCCAATGCTAGTTTTGCATTGGATGCAATTGGCTCTTCGACAATTATTCGATTACTTTCAAAATCCTCTTCAATGGATTCTAAGCACCATACAAAATGAGGCAAATCAATCCGGTTCATTGTTAAACAAGCACACATATATGGATTGAGGGAAATAATTTCTTTATCTGGGTGTTCTTTGATTATCCGATTGACTAAGTTCATTTCCGTACCAATGGCAAAGGCACTTCCTGGCTCTGCCTTTTCGATTACATCAATAATATAGTTCGTGGAACCAGCTAAATCAGATGCTGCTACGACTTCTCTGCTGCACTCCGGATGGACAATGATTTTCATATGTGGATATTGCTTTCTAACTTGCTCAACATTACTAACGGTAAAGTTCTCATGAACAGAGCAATGCCCTTTCCAGAGTATCACTTTAATGTCTTCTATCGCTCCTTCATAAACAAGTTCATTTTTGATTGGATCCCAAATCGCCATTTTTTCTAAAGGAACCCCTAAATTATAGGCTGTATTTCTGCCTAGATGCTGATCAGGTAAAAATAGTAATCTTTCCTTTTGTGTAAAAGCCCAGGATACCATTTTTTCAGCATTGGAGGAGGTTACAGTTGCTCCTCCATTTTCTCCGACAAATGCCTTAATAGCTGCTGTTGAATTGACATAGGTAAGCGGAATAATCGTGTCACCAAATAATTCCTGAAGCTTTGTCCAAGCTCGATTTGTCTGATAAATATCGGCCATATCAGCCATGGAACAACCTGCTCGCATATCTGGCAAATAGACTTTCTGATTGTCTGTTGTTAAAATATCCGCTGTTTCTGCCATAAAATGAACACCGCAAAAGACAATATACTCTGCTTCTGTGTTTTCTGCAGCAACTTGTGCTAGCTTTAAACTATCCCCTGTAGCATCGGAAAATTGAATGACTTCATCCTTTTGATAATGATGCCCTGGAATAAATAGTTTTTTTCCTAAGCGTTGCTTGATACTTGCTACTCGTTCTTCTAATTCTGTGTTTGTCATCGCTAAGTATTTTTCAGGTATCGTATTCGAAGCTTGTAATCCCTCTAAAATATTCATTTTCCTCTCCCCTTTTATCCTTTAATGAATACTTACTTTTACACTAATATCTAAAGCTTTCACCGAATGCGTTAAAAATCCTAATGAAATATAGTCCACTCCACACTCTCGATAAGAAGCAAGATTATCTAAAGTAATTCCACCAGACGCTTCTGTTGTAACAGTTTCTGGGACATGGGGAATCCACTCGACAATTTCTTCTGGCTTCCGATTATCAAACATAATAACATCTGCGCCAGCCGCTAAAGCTTCAAACATTTGCTCCTTCGTTTCTGTCTCCACTTCCACCTTTACCATATGACCAATCGACTCTTTAACTGCCTTCACTGCATTGGCAATCGAACCGGCGAATGCAATATGGTTATCTTTAATCATTACCGCATCATACAGTCCAAAGCGATGATTATGTCCTCCCCCAACAGTTACTGCATATTTTTCCAACATCCGTAATCCTGGTGTCGTTTTTCTCGTATCACAGATTTTCGTATAGCCACTATTTAATGTTTCTACCGCTTCTCTTGTTTTCGTTGCAATCCCGCTCATTCTTTGGACAAGATTTAAAATAACGCGCTCGCCTTTTAAAAGCTCTCTAATATTTCCTTTTGCTGTCGCCAATTTTTGGCCTGCTTCAATTCGATCTCCATCCTGGACATGCATCGTTACTTCTATTGCTCGGTTTAGAACCTTGAATCCTCTCTGAATGATCTCTTCCCCGCAAAAAACACCATTGTCTTTCGATAGAAAAACAATTTCTCCTTGCTGCTCTTTCGGAAAAATCGCATCTGTCGTCACATCACGTTCGCCGATATCTTCCATAAAAAATGCTTCCAGTTGTTTCTGCAATTTTAATTGGTTCATTTTGATTCTCCTTTGTTCGTTCTCTTTTAAATCTAACCTTTTTCTTCATCCATTCATCCTTTTCCACTGGATAATCGGAGCGAAAATGGCCGCCTCTACTTTCTTTTCTTTCTAAAGCAGATTTTGTAATTAGAAAAGCCGTCATCAGCATAAAGTATTTCTCTATCTCTTCGATTGATTTATTATCAAAAGAGATTTTCTCATAATCCCCTATTCCGAAATCTTCTAGCCACTGCAATTGCATACGCAAGTTTACTTCATTACGGACAATTCCTACATTTTCCATCATTCGTTTTTGGATTTCTTCTTTTTCTGGGAAAATTGGATAGATACCTGAATTCCTTTCTTTGTTATCTATTTGGGTATCCAGCTGTTTTATTTTTGGCGATTGATGAAGGAGCGTTGCTAGATTTTTCCCCATATATAATCCTTCTAAGAGAGAATTGCTGGCAAGGCGGTTGGCTCCATGAAATCCCGTGCAAGCTGCTTCTCCAATTGCATAAAGATTTTGTACAGATGTTCTTCCATAAAGGTCTGTGTCAATGCCGCCCATTAAAAAATGGCTACCTGGCGCAACTGGAAGTAATCCTTTTTGTAAATCAATGCCTTGCTCTACACACATTTTAGTTATCGAAGGAAATCTTTCTTGAAAATTAGCTATCATGGAGATATCTAAATAAACTGTTTCCCCTTTCGATAAATATTGATAGATGGTTTGGGAAACAATATGGCGTGGTGCTAAGTCTTTATATGGATGAATTTGTTCCATCACATACTCTCCCGAAGCTGTAACTAATCTTGCTCCATCTCCTCTGACCGCTTCTGAAATCAGCCCAATCGTTTTTCCATTTACATAGAGTAGTGTAGGGTGAAACTGTACAAACTCCATATCGCTGATGCTGGCCCCAGCTAAATAAGCAAGCGCAATTCCATCTCCTGTAATAGTGGAAGCACTACTCGTATAGGTGTAAAGCTTCCCACATCCACCTGTTGCAATAACCGTATGAGCGCTATAGAATTCTCGTCGAGTGCCATCTGGCAGTATCCCTTTTGCGCCAATACATTGATTAGTATTAGTATTTACCATTAATTCATAGACAAAAACATTTTCGATGATTTCTATATTATTAGTCTTCGTTTCCGTTAGATATTTCATCACCTGTTTTCCTGTTGAATCGCCACCGCTATGGACAATTCTTTTTTCAGAATGAGCCCCTTCCATTCCTAACGCAAGATTTCCAGTTCTATCCTCATCAAAAGTGCATCCAGCGTGCCATAATTCACTTATTAACCTAGGTGCTGCTCTTGTTATTTCTGCAACTACTTCTGGATTATTGTGAAAGCGCCCTGCTTCTAACGTATCAAGTGCATGCTTTCTATAATTATCTGATTCTCCCATACTTGCAGCAATTCCACCCTGTGCTAAATAAGAATTGCTCATTTCCGCCTTTGATTTTGTGAGAATAATCACATTCAATTCAGTTGAAAGTTTTTTAGCTAGCTGTAAACTTGCGATTCCACTGCCAATAATCAATACATCTGCGTCCATTTTATACCTCCTGTTTTACAGGTGTCTTGACACCTATATTTACATAGATTTAAAATTATGACAAGTGTTTTTTATTAAAAGATTTTTAAATAATTAAGTTCCTATTTTTCATAGCAAATGAAAAAGCAATAACATTGCATTCCTTTGTCTCCCACAACTTAACCTATTGGAGGAATTTCTAATGAAATATTTTGATTATGCAGCTACTACTTCTTTGGATCCTGATGCTGCTTCTACCTATGTGGAAGTTGCTTGCAAATATTTTGGTAATACAAATAGTCTCCATGATATGGGAGACACAGCTAATAAAATCTTAGAGAATTGCCGAGACGAATGGGGAAAATTAATTAACGTTGATAAAAATGGGGTTTATTTTACAAGTGGCGGTTCGGAAAGTAACTATCTTATCTTGCAAAGCTTGCTATTGGCATCAAAAAAGAACGGAAAACACCTCATTACATCAATAGCAGAGCATGCTTCCATTCATAGTACAATGCAAGCTTTAGCAGATAAAGGCTATGAAATTACCTATCTACCTTTATTAGAAACTGGTGTAATCGATATAGAGTTGCTAGAGGAATCCATTCGACCTGACACCATTCTTGTTTCCATTCAGCATGTGAATTCTGAAATTGGCGCTATCCAACCAATAAAAGAAATCGGTGCAATATGTAAAAAGCATGACGTCCTTTTTCATAGTGATATGGTGCAAAGTATTGGGAAATTAGACGTTAAGGAAGTAACTCCCTTTGTTGATGCCTTGTCCATCTCTAGCCATAAATTTTATGGACCAAAAGGGGTCGGTGTAGCCTATATTAACCCGAATACACCTTGGATGCCATTATTAGCGAATGGTAGTCATGAAAACGGCTTTCGTTCCGGCACAATAAATACAGCTGGGATTGCGAGTATGACAGTTGCTGCGCAAAAGGCGTGTTCGACGATTTCGGAGAACGAAACAAAGCTTTCTCAGCTACGCAATTTATTTACAGAGATGATAACGAAAGAGTCTGTTACTATTTTTGAATGCAAGGAACAATACCCAGGAATTATCGGATTGAGGGTTAAAGGATTGGAAGGCCAATGGCTTATGCTTGAATGCAATCGTCGTGGATTCGCCATTTCAACGGGAAGCGCATGTCAGATTGGAAAACAGGCTCCTTCTAAAACAATGAAGGCGTTGGCTCTGCCAGATGGAGAGGCAAAAGAATTTATTCGGATTTCGATGGGAAGAAATAACACGGAAGAAGATGTAATTGATTTGGTAAATGTAATAAATGAGATAGTTTAAAATTTATTAGAATAAACATCA
Organism: Niallia sp. HCP3S3_B10; assembly: GCF_052064465.1. Classification (NCBI taxonomy): domain Bacteria; kingdom Bacillati; phylum Bacillota; class Bacilli; order Caryophanales; family Bacillaceae; genus Niallia; species Niallia sp. HCP3S3_B10. The sequence goes on from NZ_JBQHVO010000008.1 coordinate 28,991, forward strand.
AAAAATGCTGAACCTATCTTTAGTAATAAATAATAAATGTTGAAAGCCTTATTTTGCGGATTTAATAAGGCTTTCAACCTTCAATTTGTATGAGGTTATGAGAGTTTCTTAATCATGATATAGTCAATTTGCTCTTCATCCCCCATATAAAAAGAATGAGCACTAGTTTGAACGAATCCATTTTTTCGATAAAAACCTATAGCATTTTCATTTTTTTCCCATACACCTAGCCAGATCTTCCTTTTAGATTCTTTCTTAGCAATTTCAATAGCTTTATTTAATAGAAATTGCCCGAGTCCATGTTTTTGAAAATTGCTCTTTATATAGATTCTTTCTATTTCAAGTGAGTCTTCCCCCATTTTTTCAGATTGTGCATCCTTCATATTTACCTTTAAATATCCAGCTAGTTCGCTATTTAAATAGACAAAATAGAATTGTGAAGAAATATCGGATAATTCCTTTTCTAGTTGTTCCAAGTTAAAGGCTTTTTCCAAATAGTCCTTCATGTTTTCTGTTGAATTTTGATTTTTGAAAGTCTCATCAAATGTTTCATAACTTATATCTTGCAGTTTATGTATATCGGAGAATGTACATTCTTTAATATGAATAGTCATTTAACTTTTCACTCCTTGATTATCAATAATTCCGCTTATTTCCTTGCTTCACGTACTCCCAGTCCTTTTCAATATTTTTTCTTACTCGTTGAAGAAAGTTAAACATGACTTCAACCTCTGACTCGGAAAAACCCGTTAAAGCAACTTCATTTGAATACTCATTTTCTTTTTTTATAAAAGGATAAACGTTTCCCCCTTTCTCTGTTGGAAAGAGTTTTTTTATTTTTTTGTTATGTTGATCACCTTTTTTTTCAATAAATCCATTAATCTCCAATTTCTTTATAGCTCTTGCAGCCGTTGTTCGATCTACTTTAATCATCTCTGATAATTTTTCTTGAATGATTCCAGGGTTTTCATATATTCTCACAAGGTATAAATACTGCCCCTTAGTGAGATTATGTTCTTTAAATTCGATATTGCTTATTGAATCTAATGCTCTTCCAATCATACCAATCTCACGAAGAATTTCTTTCATCCTTTCACCCACTCCTGTTTATATTGTTGTATTTGCAACAATATTCAAAATTAAAGATAACCTATTTTTGTTGAAATTGCAATCAAAATATACGGACATAGCATTTTTTTATGCTAATTTACTTTGCAATCTATTTTGGAAAAAATTCTTATTATTTTATGAATAACCGGTGATTGCTTCAATCCCATTGCCTTTCACCAATATTTTAATTTCCAAATACAATTGAAAATAACCTTCAAAATAATCAGATACGCTTACATAAAACTCTTGAAAAAATGTCATATTAATTAAGTAAAGGGGAAAAAACTTCTAATTTAGTGTCTCAATTTAAAAAGTTTGGAGGGTTTTTTATGAAAAAGAATAGCCATCATGTGGAACTTACCACTGCAGAAATAGCAAACCTTTGGACTCAATACATGAACGATTCCTTATCTATTTGCATCCTTACCCATTCAATCGAAAAGGCTGAAGACAAAGATATTAAAGAGGTTCTTCAATTTGCCCTTAAGCTTGCCGAATCTCATATCGTAAAAATTACAAATTTTTTTAATCAAGAGAACTTTCCCACCCCCAAGGACTTTATATTGGAGGAAGATGTAAATTTAAATGCACCTTCTATATTTACAGATGCTTTTATTATTGCATATTTGCACGTGATGACATTACTAGGTTTAACAGGATATGCTGGAGCGGTTGCATCTTCTTCAAGGGAAGACCAATTAGATTACTTTATAAAATGTAATAGTGAAACAATGGAGTTACATAAACGAATCGTTGACGTTATGCTAAATAAAGGATTATATAGTAAAACTTCTAGAATCAATAGACCAAATCAAGTCGACTTTGTTGATGATCAGAATTATTTAGCAGGCTGGTTTGGAAAAAAACGGCCTTTAAGTGTTATTGAAATAAGTGGAATGAGCTTTAACATGAAAAAAGATGTAGTAAAAACGGTTTTAGAATTAGGTTTTTCTCAAGTATGTCAAACAAAGGAAATACAAAAATATTTTGAACGAGGAAAGAAAATTTGTTTAAATCACTTCACTATTTTTAATAATATGCTGACAAAGGAAGATTTATCTTCTCCAAAAACATGGGTTTCGGAAGTAACGAACTCCACTGTTTCTCCTTTTTCCGATAAATTAATGCTCTATCATATTGTTACATTAGTTTCCGCTGCTGTTGGCTATTATGGAGCTGGTTTAGCCGTTTCCCAACGGAGAGATATAGCAGCTGAATACACTAGATTTATCGCTGGAGTAAGTCTGTACGCGGAAGATGGATGTGAGTTATTAATAAAGCATGGATGGTTAGAACAACCCCCTTTAGCTGATAACAGAGAAGATTTAGCAAATAAGAAGTAATAAGTAGCCTATGCGAAAAGGATTAGTTTTAGAAAATATACTATGGAGCATAGCATTACCAGGTTTTGCTCAATTACTTAACAAAAGTTATCTAAAAGGATTCTTCTTTATCGGTCTTGAGTTTGTGATAAATATTAAAGCAAACTTTAATCAGACCATATTACTAAGTTTTCATGGAAGAATTCAAGAAGCAATTGGAATCACGAATTTTCAGTGGCTAATGTTTTATCCTTGCTTCTATTTCTTTGCAATGTGGGATGCATGCAAGGAATGTGGAGCAAAATTACCCCTATTCGCGTCTCTTCCGTTCGTCTTCTCTGCGTATTTTGTAACAGTAGGATTAATACTATCACCAGAGCTCAAACTTTTCGGAAAACTATTAGGACCTGTATGGCTGCCAATGTTATTTGTCATACCAGGTGTCTGCATTGGATTTTTACTAAAAAAAATCTTATCTACTTTCACTTAAATAAATACCAAAATGATGGTATTTTTTTGTTTTCTTATTTCTAACTTATTATTTTTTCTAATAATTGTCGAAATTTGTTTTTCGTTTCTGGATGATAGGTAATGATTTCTTGAAAAGCATATGCCAACAACTCGAACTCTCCCATTTTATCTACTTGTTTAAATCCTTTTCTTTCAAAAAATATTTTGTCTGGTAACCAGCTTTTTTTACTGGTTACCAATACAACTCCATCAAGATTTAATGCTTGGGCATCTTTCATACATTCCTCTAGAAGGATACTACCAAAGCCTTTCCCTTTACTCTGTCCAACTATCCAGAAACAATGGATCACCATATATTCCATTGCATCGATTGCTCTCCACGTAAATTTGCCAGGAATGTATTCAAAAAACCCTCTTTGCCGTCCATTTTCTTGCATAATTTTCACTTTTAATCCTTCTTTAAATCGTTCCTTCAGCCATGCTAGTTTATTTTGATAACCCTCCGCTTACCTTTCCTAAGCCATCCTTTTTCTAGTTCAATACCTTCCCCATAATCACATACGTGGCCTCATGCTCACTAGGAATAAACGGTTCCTTTATGACAATCCATCTCATTTGCTTATATAAATGACGGGCGACTGTATTGTTTACTTGTGTTGTTAATACAGCCGTTTTGTTTTCAACGCCCTTTAACAATTCATGAATAAGCTTTTTTCCATATCCTTTATTTCGATACAACGGATGGACAGCAAATTCAACTACTTCAAAACAATCTTTTAGCCATGTTTCATATTGTTTTTGATTAACCTCTATGGAAAGCAATTCATGATAATACTGTCCAGGTAATGAAGTATATCCATATGCAAATCCTAAGAGTTCCTCTTCAGCTGTAATGATTATATATCCTCTAAATCCTTCATAAGTGGTATGCCTAATCAATCGTTCCTTTATGGACTTATTCCATACTTGTTTATATAATTCTTCCATTTTATTGATGATATTTTCGTTTTTATTTATTGCTAATAGCCGGACCACTTTATTCCCTCCCAAATTTCCTATTAAAGCTTCCTTTTTAAGCCCTCATGTGTTACTTGAAAACCTAATCGTTCATAGAATCTTAAAAGCATCTGGTCTTTGTTTATCTGTCGTAAGTTGGATTAAATGGCAGCCACGGGATTTCGCACGTTGGATTGCCCAGTTGATTAATGCCGTACCTACTCCTTTTCCCCTAGCAGAAGAAGCAATCCTTACTCCTTCGATAGTAGCTCTCCATCCTCCCTGATGGCTGATATATGGTGTAAAAGTAATTTGCTGCACTCCTACTACTTGATCTTCGACACATGCTACTACTAATTCATTATTGTGGTCTGCAGAAATTGCCTTATATGCCTCGATGTAGCTATCTGGCAATGGTTGTTCATAACGCTCCCGTTTACTCCCTAAAACATCGTCCGCAAGCATTGCAACAATTTGATCTAAATCTTGTTCTGTCGCCATTCTAAACTGTAATTCTTCCATCCGAGTCTCCCCTGTCAAAAAATCAGTTTCCTTGATTTATTTCTTTCTCATTCTGTCCTTACCCCTCGATATCCTCTAAAACGAAATAGATTTCTTGGATAATAGATTGAATTTTCCAATATTAAAAAAAGTATACTAAAAGAGTAAATCGATACAAAATATTTAGAACAAAAAAATAGATCAAATACATTTTCAGTCTATCTTTCTGACCTTTTCCGATATACAGTCAGATTAATGGCATTCAATATGATTGTAACAAGAATAAGGACTGTTGCTGCTACCACCACACCCCTAGTAGTGTCCATAAGTGCGCTCCAATCCTCAATCTTAACGAGATGATAATTATAGATAATCTGAAATAATAAAGAAATCACACAAGCGCTCATGCTAACAAGACCAATTATTAACCGATTTCCCTGATTCTCTCTATTATTTCGCATTAGATTAGCAGCTGGCAATATCCAGGCAATTAAACCAAGCACTAGACTGCCAATATTAAGTAAACCCATCATATTTAGTACCTCCTTTGTTAAATTTGAATCTATACTTGCCAACAATATAAGGAAAAGAGAACGATAACATAAATTAACAATTAATCACAAAGACAATGTAACATATATTTAAAAATTTCCCCATAACCTTTTCCACTCATTTATTCATTAACCATTTAAACCATCTTCCATGGCCGTCCGTATCCGCAATCGTATTTTCGTTTTTTTTACCAGCCAAATAATAATCTAAGTGTAAATATCTATCTTGAATATTATTGTAAAGATGCGATACTGAACATATTTTCTCATTTAATTAAATCCTTTTGAAAAACTTATCAACTTCCTTAGAAGATTTTAAAATAATTATTTGTTTTTCTTTAGATAGTTGTTTTAGCTTGTTTTCGATATCAGGTTTATTCATTTTAGGATAATTCCAAATCCATTTAAAAAAATCTAACTCAAACCTTTCTTGACAGCCTTCTGCCCTATCTTGTCTGGTTTTATTTCGATATTGCCAAATTCTTTTTAAAGCACGATATATACAAATCGTTCGTTTGAAATCGAGAAAAATGATTGTATCACATGCTTGAAGTCTCAAATCCATCGTTCCGCTATAATTACCGTCAATTATCCATTCTTTCTTTTGCATTAATTCATATTGTATTTCCCGTTGTTCTTCTTTTGAGACACTTTCCCAATTCGGTCTCCAAAATAAGGAATCAAGGTGATAGACTTTTATATTTAATTTATCACTTAATTGCCTTGCTAGAGTGGATTTCCCAGAACCACCAGAACCAATTAGTACAATTTTTTTCATTGTTATCCCCTTTGATGCTACTTTCAGATTTTGCTTTTTACAAATAACTGTTCAAAAACCCAAAGCTCTTTTACTATCTTTTCTATATCCATCACGCTATCATATTTCTTTTAATCCGCTTTTACCTATGTCCATCTATTCGAGCCTGAATGTAGCCGTAATATGCACATGTGCCATTTTGACTTATGTCTTTTACATCAAAGCCACACTTCTCATAAAAACCGTAATTATTGGCGGACGTATGTGCAAACCAATCACCGTGGGGAAGCTTTTTTACACATAGTTCCTTTAACTTTTTACCAATACCTTTTCCGCGATATTCTGATAAAACAATTAAATCCATAATGTTTGCAGCCATGATTTTGTCTGAGAGGACCCTAACCATACCAATCATTCTATTATGATCCCAAACAGTAAATGCCCAAGTGGAGTTTTCGAATATGAGTGTAAATTTCTCTTGCTGCCAAGCTGGAATATTTCTTGCCCATCCAGCATCTTCAAATAATGCTTCCACATAGTCAGCAGGAACACCCTTGGTACCTTCTCTTATTACAAAATCGTTGAAGTATTGATACATGGTAAAATACCTCCTTTTATTTATGGAATGTTTAATAACTCTCCATTAATTAATTCAGTTTTCTGAATTCAAACGTTACAAAAATATCCATTAATATGGATTTTTTACCAAAAAACTAGAACCAAAACATCCTTTTCCCCAACTACCAATTGGAACAGATATGTAGGTTTAATAGTGCATTTACTTTTCTGAAATTCCATTTGCCAGCAGCAAAAAATATGTCCAAACGGATATTGGAATCATCAGAGTAATATTAGATAGGATACAAAATATCTTAATACTTTTATTATTCGACTGTACTCCTATTATGAGAGAAACTAAAAGACCTATGTCAATCAGTAAATAGAAGCTTATTGGTAACCATAGATTTAAATTAGGTCCTCTTAAGAAAAGAAAGACCACTATTGCAGCTAAGCATAAAACTAGGGTCAAGATAATGGATATAAACTCTTTCTTATTTTTTTGTTTTTGTGACAAGGTATTTCCTACTTTCGTATTGGAATAAGACTTACCTTACATCTAGCTCAGTCCTAATCAACTAATAAATGGTAATGTTATTTATACGAATTAAATCCATGATAAGTTTCAAAAAGGGAGGATCTCCCCCTTTCATTTTCAAGCTATCCTAATCAACAAGACCATCGCCTATATAAGCAAATGTATTTATATCTGCATAAACAATCATATTGTTTGGAATGGATTTACCTTTTGTTGGAAAATCAAGCAAATATACTTCTTCTCCTTCATATGATTTATCATCAACTAGAGACATCATATTCTTAGTAAGAGTAACTTTCGAAATTTTTCCATCTGCCCAAGTACCATTGATCCTTTCTTTTTGTTCTGCCGACAATTGGTTCCAAACTATTTCTCGGACATCATCTTTTTTTACAACCTTATCATCCTGTAACAAACTATCAACTATGCCGTCTAACTGATTCAACCATTCTGTTCTCTTCTTTTTTTCCTTTTCATTCTCAATTTGTTCAGCCACTTCAGCTATTTCTTTTAACTGTTCTTTTATTGTTGAATCTCCTTCTAATGCAGCATAATGTTTAGCATAAGCCTTTGTTGCATAACCTATATGTTTTTCGTATGATCCCAGGTCACTATAAGGTTCATAGCTCTCAGCATGAATACTATCTTTTATGCTAACTAACCAACTTTTCATATCCGAATATTCCAGTTTTTCAATAATGTCATTTCTTTCATCTACAATTCCATTGTCCTCTGCTATTATTATCAATTGATCAACCGCTCGCTGTAAGTCTAATGTATCTTCTACTTCTATTTCATTTTGAGCTGCAGCTTCCTTTTGTAGATTTTTAGCTAGTACGCCTATTTCCTCCAATTTATCTACAATTGATTTATTTTCCTGAATTGCAGCGTATTGTTTGGAATGGCTCTCAGCATATTCCCCCACCTCTTGTGCATATTCTTTTCCATTTTGGTACCACATTTCTGAATTTCGCAATTTCAAATTTAGTTCATATAAGAAACTCGCTAGATTAGGATTTTCTTTATTTCCATGTTTGCTAGTACTAGTTGTTTCCTCTTTATCATCTTCTTTATCGTTCACTTGCGCCACTTGATTACGTTGATAATCAAAGTTTCCTGTTTGCTTAAATACATATCCACCTATAAAAACAATAAAACAAGCAACTGCAACAAAGGAAAGTGCTGGTGCTAGGGAAAAACGATTTTTCATTTTTTTATCCTGAATCACAGATCTATAGAGTTTTTCTTTGTCTGCAGCACTCATTTTCCCATGCTTTAAAACAGTCTTATTCATACTTTCTCTTAAAGATTTCAGATCATCACTCATTCCCACCGCTCCTTTCCAATTTCTTTTGAAGCATTTTCTTTCCTCGTCTCAATCTAGTTTTAATAGTATCAACATTCAAATGGGTTAATGCTTCTATTTCTTTCATTTTTAATTGTTCATAATAGTATAAAATAATAATTTCGCGATATTTAGTTGGAAGCGCTAATACCTTTTGAGATAATTCCAGGTCGTCTAGTTTGTTTATCACATGCTCCTCTATAGAAAATTCATTGTTCCCTATCCTTTCTTGCATAAAGGCAGTAGGATAAAACGAGCGATACCATTTACTTTTCAAATAATCCTTGCATTTATTTCTCGTAATCTTATAAAGCCATGTCTTATAGGAGCTATCTCCTCTAAAATCCTCCATTTTCTCATAGCATTTAATGAATACTTCTTGGGTGATATCATCTGCAGCTGACCAGTTTTTCACATATGTATAAGCTAACCTTTTAATACTCTCCGCATATAACTCAATAAGTTCTTTTAATAGTTCCTCATTACTTGGCGGACTTACTTCCATTTTCCCTATTGACATGGCAACTTTAATCCTCTCCTTCATGTTGATTTACCTATAGACGACTCATCTCAATAAAATGTTTCAATTTTTTACAATGCTAAAATCTACCCATTGCAAATTAGCCATTAGTGGATACCCGCCAATATTAATTTTCCGATTGTCTTATGGAAAACTATTTATAAACATTCCTCTACATGCTAAAATATGGTAACACCTATAAAGCTAAGCTAAGGGGGATTCTATGAAAAGTAAATCTATTGCGTTCTTATTTGTACCTCTCTTGGAAGATGAAATAAAATTTTTTATAGGAGACAATGCATGCCATTAAAAAATATAGATATTTATATAATTACTCGCTCGTTGCTAACTTCCCTTATTTCCGCTATTTTCGTTAGTATGATTCAACTTTTTGGTTCACCCTATTTTAGTTTTTTGGGAATGCTAATCTTTACTACCATTTTCTTTTGCTTTTATCTTGTTATAGCGTCACCTCTCCAAATTATCTTAAATCAAAAGCCTAAGAAATTTAGTATTCTCTACCTTGCTATTTATACTGTTTTTTCTGGAGTGGTAACAGGCATTGTAGCAATTTTTTTTGGTATAAAAACCCCTTTACATTCTTCAGCATTTTATAACCTATTTATTATGTGCGCATTCCTTTTTTGGTTAGTTGATTCAGTCTTACTCCAAAAAAGATGAATATAGAAAAATACCTTTGTGGAATTAGGAGGAACACGATGAAGAATTCATTACAATTAATAGCAGAAGTATCTTATTCATTAAACTTTTTGATTTATGTGCAAAACATCTTTCTCAACCAAAATGAAGATAAGGATAATTGGAAATTTCCCTATCTTCCAACAACTTGCCAGTTTCGAAATGATTTTTTATTACGTTATCGTGCCTTATGGACTACAGTAACGAAACGAATTTCCGAGAATAGAGATATTGACCAGGATATTTTCTATAATGAAAAACACTTATTTTATCAAGAGTTGTTCCATGTTAATGACGATAATTAAACTGCATTTAATGAAATATATGATTCTTATTTCACTTGGTGGACAAGTCTTGCTGGAGGTTTTTCCATTGAAAGGGCTATGGGCGAACGTATAGAGCACATCTATCACGATGTAGCAAATATACTTTTGGAAGAAAGAATCATCCCCAAAAAGCCGTTGAATATTATCTTTATTTATGATGATCCTTTAGTCGAAGATTCACCTCTATTTTCCTATTTTGCTGTTTTATCTATAAAAGAGTGTATGATCCATTATGAAGAGGTAGTTGCTCGAATTAGGCTGTGTGTGGAATAATTAGCTTGTAAAAATAGATTCATAGTTATTTTTCATCATTCCGTTATAGAATCGTTAACTTAGTAACAACCTGCCCATCTCTTCCCAGTCCTTCACTCTCGTTATTCGTTCGTGATTACACATTTGGTTATATGGCTTGTCAAGCAGCAGTACATCTATTTCATTTTTCGCAATAGATAATGCATGGGAAGGATTGTCTTCTATAAATAGAGTGACATTATGAATTAAAGTACATTGATCATAAATGGATATGGATTAGCTGAATGCAGTTCCTTTTGGTTTTTTGTAAAAAAATCTAAAAATGCTTCAAAGGAATACCCATATAAATCCGAAACTCCATACTCAACCATTTCTTCGTAATGTAAGTCTTTGTTATGTATTTTATTTAAAAGCTGTACAATCGATTTTCTCATATCTACAACTGTGTCATCGAAATCTAATCCAATGTGATTCATATAACTCCTCGAGTTTTAAATTGTATTTTTTAAATCTCCATGTAAATATTGTTTACTTTTATCTCTAAACCCCAAAAATCCGCGGTACGTGAACTCCCCAGTCAAACAAGATCCCCATTATGGTAAAAACAAAAAACAAAACAATACAAAGGTTTACAAACGCTTTACCAATTCGGTTATCATCTTTACCTTCCCGCTTCTGTTGCACTCTTTCTCTATAGAGTTCTTGAACCATTTTTTGCTTTTGTAATTTCTCTTCTTTGTCTTGATTCATCCCTTTATTCCTCTCCTTTTTCAAATCCTTCCTTCAAAAAAATCCTTTCGTTTTGGATTAGTGTCTATATGGATTTTCAAATAAGGTTGCAATGGGTCAAGACCCTAACTATTCATTAACTTTTCCACAATGTTTGGCAATTCTCCTAAATCGTCCACCATATAATCAGCATTTACATTATTCCATTGAGAACCCTTCTTCCAAATGCCTTTCATCCCCACTTTTTTAGCAGCAAGTACGTCATTCTCTGGATGGTCTCCCACAAATATAGCTTCATTTGGTGAAACATTCAGTATTTCTAATGCCTTATTAAATATCCTAGGATCCGGTTTTTTTACCCCTTCCCATTCGGAGACCAAAATAACATCAAAATATTTTTCTATCTCTAAAGCTTCGATATTATCCATTTGAAACTGCCCATATCCATTTGTAATCATTCCTAATGATAAATTATTACTCTTTAATTCTTCCAACATCTTAATAAGGTTAGGAAATGGAACACAACTATCTTTAAATTGACTAATATAATCTTGTAAAAGCTCTTCCCACGTTATTTGCTTTATATCAAATTCATCTACTAATTGTTGGTACACTTTATCTTTCCAAACATACCCGCGCTTATCCAACTCTATAAATCTTGTCATATACGTGTCTTTTGGAATATGGTCAAGCTTTTTATTCAGCCTTTCGTGTTGTCTGTCTACAAACAATTTTACTGATTCATCTCTATTTAATAATGTTCCATCTAAATCAAATATAATTGCCTTAATCATGTTTTGTTTTCAGTACCCCTAACTAGATAGATTTTTTAATTTCAGCTTACTCTGCATTCAAATTATACCAAATTTTTCTATATTATTTCGATTAATTTGTTAAAATAGATAATAGAATTGGAGGGCGATAATATCCTTAAAAGGAAAATCGGTGCAGCTTTCCTTACTTTTGTCTTATCTGTTTTGGTAGTTACTTTATTTCTTCCTCTAGACTTATTTTTTTCCGACGCAGTAAATAGAAAAGGGGATTTTACAGAGGATTTTTTAGTTTATTCTTTTTATTTTAGCTTAGGATTATTTCTATATGGCTTTCCAGTTTCCATCCTTATAGAAAAAATAACGAGGAAACTCCCTGAAAGAAGACGGCCATTTGCCTTTCTATTATATGTTTTCTTTGGATTTCTTCCTTTCTTTTTCCTTTGGATTTTCACTTTTTACTCCTTAGGCATTACTATTCTATTCTTTATTATGGATGAATTAATAATGCTGTTAAGAAAAGGTAAAAATAAAAACATAGCGGAAGTTCGCTGATATTAACTTACCGTTTTATCCTTTTAAAAGAGGAGAAATAATTTGAAGAAAATAATTATATCTTTAGGAATAAGCGTTTGCCTCTACAAATTGTTCATATTATTTAATATGTAATCAATCGACTCGCGTTGAGGAGAAACAATCTGTGGTAGGCAATCTAATGGAGACCAAAATAATTTAAAGCGGTGATTATCTGTCTCTATTTTTCATTCATCAACCTGACTGTTTGATTGAAAATGATAAAATTGTCTTGTTACTATTGATGCTAAATTTGATTTTTCCGTCCATCCAGTTATCTGATATGTTATGTAATTGGGTTCTGGAAATTGATCTCCTTCTTTATAAGAAATTTGCACAAAATCTCCTTGGCTTCTTTCCTTAAGAACAGTTATACCTCTTCTTATTTCTGCCCACTGTGTACATGATATATCTGGTCTTGAATATATTTTGGCCTTATCAAAAATTATGTACTTATCCACTAAGATTTGTTCTTGCCTTCCAATAGTACTACATGAAACAAAATCTTTTAAACCTGTTTCTTCAACGGCTTCTCTCCATGCAGCCTGTTGAAAGTCTTCATTTCTTTCTACTGTACCTGCTGGTATTTGAATACCTGCATTTGGGTGCTGAATTAAAAGAAGTTCAAGTTTTTTGTGTTTTTTTATTCTAGTAATAAAACATGTAACTTTCCCTAATGCTTTTTCCATCGTCTCCTCCAAATAATAGATTAGCTAATTCTAAGTTTTTCCTTGATAGCTTATCCACACAACTTACAAATGTAACTAATGGACCTCTATAATAAAGGCATAGCTCACTTGACCTCTTTTCCAATCAGCTGATATCTCATAGACATAGGAACCTTTTTGGGTTGGAGCTTGTAAAATATTGCCTTTCATATTTGCTTTTACCGTTTTTTCTATATCTTGCCATATATATGCCTCATATTTTCCGTCTATAGGAGAAGGGTTAAAGTCTATATTTATTTTGGATCCTTGGTTAATACTGATTGGTTCAATATTTTCTTCATCAACTAATAAATATGGAGAAAGTAAATCTTCGCATTTGGAATTTAAGAAGCCATTCCAACAATATGATCCCTGCACTGTTGTTACTTTATTTCCTTCAGAAGTAACCGTAATTGATGGAATTCGATTAACTTTCATGATTATTACTACTAAGAAGAGAACAATTACTAATAATAGTATAAGTTTTTTCACAAAATAAATCTCTCCCTTATTATTTAATAATGAAAATTCAAAAAATATACCCCCGAATTTCATCAAGTAATAGTGCAAGAAATTTCACGATCAGAAGACTTAATAAAATAGATTTTGAACTTGATGCCTTTATATCACACTTAACTATGGGAAAGAACAATACGGTGGTAACATGTCTACTGGACTCCCAAAAAAGAACGAAAAGTAATGGATAGATTAGCAGACAAAGAATTGACTCCATATCTCCATTTTGAAGTGAATTTTCTTAGAGTATTTGAACGAACATCTAAATGTATATCGATATTTCTCTAAATAATTTACCTCATTAATGCGAGTGAAAAGAAAAGAAGAGATTATATTATTTTATATTTTGGATTGTTCATTATTTCATTAATCACATGAGGTATATCCAAAGTAGAATTATTACTTGTATTTAAAAAATGCTTTTCTTCTAATTCTGATTCCAAAAACTCATCGAATAAAATTAAACACCTTTCTCCCATTCTATTCTCTGGTTCTCTGAGCTTATCTCTTTTAATTAATGTTTCAATATCAGTCCATAAGACCGCATAAATAACTTCAACATTTAATCCTTTTAGATTTTCTTTCAACCATCTTACTTCTTGTGGAAAGCTTACATAATCCACAACGACATCGTTTCCATATCTAAGGAAATTTTTTGTTAGACTTAAAATATTATCCCAAATTAAAGTGACTTCCTCTCTGCTTCCCCAAGGTTTTTTTCTTCCATTAATATGCATATGACTTATGTAGTCACCAGAAATATATGAACTTTTAGCTAATTTTTTGGCAAGTTCTTTTGAAGTTGTTGATTTACCTACACCTGCAGGACCAGATAATATATACACCTTGTTCGCTTTAATTTTATTCATTAAGTAGAACCCTTCTCCCAAAGTAAAGTAGCTATCATTAATAAATCTCTCTTCCACTAATCTTCTTTAGCAAGAGAAATCAACCTTACTGTTTGTGTAATTAATACATATGGAGATGATTTTCGTCAAAGATACTTATAATCCCTCTTTTTCTCTAAAATTTAAGCGATGTTTTTCTACCAACCTACTCTATTTCTTTAAGTTCAACCATTCCAAATATCTATTAGCTATTATTAGAATTCATCTTCTATTTTCTGGTATATGGTCATATTAATTTACTAAGAAGGTGAATAAAAAATGCAAAAATCTAAAACTCGCTCAATTATTAACTATTTAAATACAACCGTTCTAGCGGTTATTATGCTTTTTGTTATAGTAGCTCTAATCACAACATCGTATTTCTCATTTAAATTTAGCTCGACTAATTTGACAAACCTATTTAAATCTGTAAATTCCACTGAATTTTATGTAGACATGATGCATAGTGAGAATCATTTGTTTCCAAAATCTGAGGGAAGAGACTCCTCTCTATCCAATATTTTTCTTCATCTCACAACAAATATACGTTTTGATGATATAAGAACATTATTAGGAAGAGAATTACCAGCTTTAACATACTTTCATACAGAAATTGCGGTAGCTGAAGAAGGGACTACTCTTGCTAATTTACCATTTGAATCTATACCTTCTCAGGATATGTTAGAAAATCCATTGAAAGTAGATGAAGAAAAAGCAAAGCAAGAAGAAAATTCACAAACACAGCCACCACCATCAGAAGAGCATAAAAATCCAGTTACCGAACCAAACAATAAAACAGTATTTATATATAATTCACATAACTTAGAGGCTTATCGTCCATTATTAGAAAACACAACGAATAACGAAAATGTAGTTAGTTCAGATGAACGGGCAAATGTAGTTGGTGTAAGTAGTAAACTTACAAACTTGCTTCAACAAGAAGGATTAGGTGTAGAGTTTAGTAAAGCAAATATCAACCAAATACTACTTGATAAGAAATGGAATTATTATAGTGCATATAAAGCTTCAAAAGAAGTAGTTGAAGCTGCAGTTTCTAAAAATAATAGTCTAAAATATTTAATTGATATTCATAGAGACGCAGCTGGTAAACAAATAACAACAGCTTCTATTAATGGTAAAAACTATGCAAAGTTATACTTAGTGGTAGGAAAAGGTAACACAAATTATGAAAAAAATCTAGCGTTCTCAATAAGATTACATGATGAATTGAAGAAAAACTATCCTGGGATATCCAGAGGCGTTTTCCTAAAAGGGTACGATGAAGGAGATGGTGTATATAACCAAAATTTCTCTGATCGTGCCATCCTTCTAGAAGTAGGAGGTGTAGATAATACAAATGATGAAATAACTCGTAGTATAGAAGCATTTGCTGAGATATTCAGCAAACTTTATTGGGAAGAGAATAATGCAACACAACAATAAAAACCTGGGAATAAATTTCCTTGGTATCTTGTTTATTATGAAAAGTGATTATTTAATAATTTTTTTATACAACACTAATTTTAGATTCTTTGTTGTGATTTATTATATTGGTTTATATTGTAATAAAAATGGGGAGTTTTTAAACGATTTAATATCTGATGAGTGGTAAAAGAAATGGGAAGATCGAATGTTGAAAAAGAAATTAAAAAGTTACTTAGAATCACCTACTGCGTTAAACCAGACAAAAAATTCATATTGGAACTTGTAGAAAAATTAAAAACAATGGAAGATAGCATAATAATGGCTAGAGGCCGGGACATAAGTATTTCAACCAACAATAAACGCGAACTATAATGTAATTATATTATATAAAAGTTCGTGTTTGTTTTTTAGAAAAAGGTTTAAAAACGAAGTGAAATGGAGCGGAGGACGCTCGACTCCTGCGGGAAACAGAGACGCTTTAGACCCCGCAGTGCATGCAGGAGACCACTGAAAAACTGCAATATAATCATAATTGTTGGTGGCCGACTTTTAAATTCGCGTATTTCATTTGTTTTCCGAGGCGACAGCTCGCTTTCCATGGGGCGAGCGCCGAGCCGCTTCGTCACTGCGTTCCTGCAGGATCTCGGACTTTCTCGCTGCTCCCATAGGAGTCGAGCTGCCGCCTCTCCAAACCAACTTTATATTCGCTTTCAAATAAATACTTATTTAATTTGGAGAAACTATACTTTTTCAGTACCCTCGCAGCGAGGAGGCTTAGCTTCCTCCCCGGCGCATCGTGCGTCTGTAGCGCAATGGAACGTCTTAGTTTTTACACTTACCTATATTAAAAAACAGAGATTAAGTAGCTTTATTTAAGAGCTAAATTAAATATTGTTCGTCTTTAATGATTAGTTATTTTGTTTTGTCCCACCCTCTTTTTATTGAGATTTTTAATGAAAGTTCTTTGCACACTTACATCCTCTAGTAGAGCTTAGGCACCCCCACGAAATTAATATAATTCTTTTACTCTCTTTTTTTAATTACTTATCTAGTTCCTCCATTTGGCAGTCAATTCAGCTATCATCTTGTCTTTATATTCCAGATTCATTTGTTCCCAATCTAATGTAGCCTTACATTCATAATTTGCACTTCGAGACTTACATTGTTTTATCCTCACTTGGCACCCCCACAAAATTAAGGATGAGTATATAAAATGGATACGCAATCAATCCTCCCATCACAAACAGACCAGTAACAGGATTGGGTTCGTCTCCACCATTTGTCATTGGAAATAGTGATGCGAATACATAAATAAAAAGGATAAAATAAGGGACCCAAAGAAGTACTGTCCAAAATTTTGCCTTTCGTCCATCCAACCACTTTTTTGTTAAGAAATGGAGTAGTATTGTTGCACCAACCATTACAATAATAACCGTTACGCATGTTACAATATTTACCGTGCTAAATTCCCAATTTGTTAATCTGGCAATTCTATATACATTTAATATCAGTTCAAGAGGAATAAACACCATAAGAGCATATATTATACTAACAATATTTAGTTTAAAGAAATAATTCATTTAATTAACCCCCTATCAAAATCATCTCTCTTCCATTCTACCGCTACATCATTTCCTATATCTACCTTTTTCACTTCTATACTTAAATGCATAATTCCTCTATTATTGGCAAAAAGGCTGAAAGGGTTTTGTTCTTACCAAAATCTAGAAACTTTTAGAGTAAGCTATCACCTTTTCTAGCCCGTGTAACAATTCCTGCGATCTCTATATAGGTAAACAATAACGAACCACTTATCCTAATAGATTTACGGATGTCTAGTTCCTTTTTACCAGCACTTGGATTATAATGCTGATTATAGCAATTAGTTTGTAATATATTATTTTACTATTTTCAATTAAGGTATATTGTGTGTAACAAGGAAAAGAATCACATATGTTCGTGATCATTAATTGAGGTGTTTCTGTGGAAAACAAATTTATTAGAGGAACTTTCTTTTTAACAGCTGCAAGTCTTATCTCCAAAGTTTTGGGATTCATTTATATTATTCCCTTTATGGCTCTAGTTGGTGAACAAGGATATGCATTATATAGATATGCATATGGCCCATATACAATCCTGTTAAGCTTATCAACAGTTGGCCTTCCCCTTGCCGTTTCTAAATTCGTTTCAAAATATAATGAGTTAGGCAACTATAAAATCGGATTAACTCTATTAAAATACGGTATGTACTTAATGGTTCTTACTGGTTTTATCTCCTTTATGGCATTATATTTTTCAGCTCCTATTTTATCAGAAATAGTGGTAAGAAATGATGATTCAGGAGGAAATTCCGTTGAAGATACCGAGTATGTCATTCGGCTCGTTAGCTTTGCTTTGTTAATTATTCCTGCTATGAGTATTTTCAGGGGATATTTTCAAGGGAGCAAATCGATGGGACCTTCAGCATTAAGTACCGTAATGGAACAGGTAGTCAGAATTGTTGTAATCTTAGTAGGTGCCTATTCTGTAATTCACATTTTTAACAGTTCTATTCGAAATGCTGTAGGAATTGCAACCATTGCTGCATTTATAGGAGGTATAGCAGGCTTTATCGTGTTAGTAATTGTGTTCATAAAGAGGAGAGAATTAATTAAAAAAGAAAGAGATAGTAGCCAAAGTAACAAGGAAATACCTATTAATTCTATGTTTAAGGAATTGATTGGATATGCAATTCCTTTCGTCATTACCGGTCTTGCTATTCCTATATATCAGAACATTGACATTTATACGATTAACACTTTGTTTCATTCTATAGGCTACACGAATAATGAAGCAGAGCTAATTAATGCCGTAATCGGGTTAGCTCAAGTGCTTGTTATGGTACCTGTCTCGTTAGCAACAGCGTTTAGTATGTCTTTAATTCCTGGGATTACCTCTGCTTTTATTGGCGGTAAAATGGAAGAAGTTCAACATAAAATTTCGCAAACCCTTCAAGCGATCATGTTCTTTACTCTTCCAGCTGCAATGGGTTTATGCATTCTTGGAAAACCAGTTTATACAATGGTTTTTGGATTAAATAAAAATCCTGAACTAGGAGGAGTTATTTTACAATGGTATTCCCTTGCTGCCATATTCTTTGCCTTATTTACCGTAACAGCAGCCATTTTACAAGGTATTAATGAACAAAAGAAATTAATTATAGGAATCTTAATTGGGATCATTGTAAAAATAGCCTTAAACTTAGTACTAGTCCCATATATAAAGGAACTCGGCCCTATTCTAGCTACCTATTTTGGGTTTTTCATTTCTATTCTTTCTAACATTTACGTTATTAAAAAGGCACTACAGTATAAGTTCTTGCCATTATTTAAGCAATTACAGGAAGTTTTCTTGTTAGTATTCATCATGTCTCTTTCTGTTTGGGGTGTAAAATGGTTAACAGAGTTATGGTTAACAGAAAATTTAGGGATATATTCCCACGCTTTAATTACTTCAATCATTTCTATTATAATAGGAGTTTTCGTTTATTTAGGAATCGGGTTGAGACTTCCTTTTGTAAAGAAAATACTAGAAAGATATAAAAAATCCGCTAGTTAGTAAATTTACTTTTTAAGGTAGGATTATCTAATAAATAATCCTACCTTATTTGAGGTATTTTCCTATTCAGTCTAAGTTCATTCATCCATGTAATAAATTGTTAAGTTATGTTCAAAATTCTAAATATTTTACATTGTTTTAACAAAAAAGCGATTATTAATATATCATTGATGTTTAGCTAAGTAAAATATACAGCATAATAATGCAACCTTTTAGTTACCTTTATTGGCAAGCAACCAAATAGTTGCTTAAAATCAATATATGTGGGACAAAGACGCTATATTTAAAGCACTTGCTGATTCAAATCGGCGACTAATACTAGATGAACTATCTGAACGGAATGAGATGACATTATATGAACTTACTGCTCGTCTCATTATGAAGCATAATCTTACCATTTCACGACAAGGAATAGCGAAACACCTTTCCTTATTAGAAGATGCAGGACTTGTACAATCAAAACGAAAGGGAAAATATCGAGTGCTCCTCTTCAACAATGAGCCACTTAAAGATTTGTTGAAAGGATGGATAAATTAATTTTAGCAACTATCTTAGTGATAGAGGATAGGAATAAGTTTTTTGGGGACCGTAAAAGTTATTTGCTTACACCTTGATTATTATCAAAGCATCATTCATACCAATATCAAAGGAGCCAAAAAGGATGAAAATCATTGTTACTAGTTTATTCGTAGAAGATCAAGACAAAGCATTAAAGTTTTATTCTGAAACACTAGGTTTTGTAAAGAAGCACGACGTACCTAGTGGAAAATTCCGATGGATTACCGTTGTTTCTTCCGAAGATCAAGGCGGTACTGAGCTTGTTCTCGAACCGAATGATAATCCAATCGCTAACGATTACCAAAAGAAATTATTTGAACAAGGAATCCCAGCGACTATGTTTGGGGTCGATGATGTTCATAAAGAATACAAACGATTATTGGATAAGGGCGTTCATTTTACAATGGAGCCGACAAAAATGGGTGATATCACAATCGCTGTATTTGATGATACTTGTGGTAATCTTATTCAAATCATACAACAGTAACGTTTATATCAGTAAAGGACCTTCTAATAGAGGTCCTTTACTTTATCATTTTCTATTGATACAAGAATATCATTCCTATGCGGCTACTATCTAATTTTTACTATTATTTTCCCTTTTGCCCTTCCTGTCTCCGCATATTCCATCGCTTCTTGAGCATTTTCAAAGGGATAAACTCTATCAATGATAGGTATAATCTTACCAGCCTCGATATAGTTTGCGATGGTACGTAATTGCTCACCACTTGGTTTCATAAACAAAAAGGAATATTGAACATGATGCTTTTTTTCAAGGGCAGTAAGTTTATGAGTCAGCGCTGAAAACAACAATGTTTTAAAAAATCCTGAACCATATTCTCTACCAAAGCGAGCATTCGGTAATCCTGAAACGGAAACAATTTTCCCTCCGCTTTTTAACACGCCGAATGATTTTTCCAGTATCTCGCCGCCAAGTGTATCAAATACGGCATCATAGTTTTTCAGTTTCTCTTCAAATTTTTCTGTTCTGTAATTTATAATCTCATCTGCTCCAAGAGATTTCACTAAATTCGTACCAGCCTCACTTGCAGTCGTTGAAACAAAAGCCCCCATTATTTTTGCCAGTTGAATAGCAAAAGTACCTACACCACCAGCACCTGCTTGAATTAAAATCTTTTGTCCTTTTTGTAATTGCATAATGTCTGCTAGTGCTTGGTAAGTGGTTAGTCCAACAAGCGGGATTGATGCTGCTTCTTCAAAGCTCAAATTTTTAGGTTTTAACGCGATATCCTCTCCATGAATGGCGATATATTCAGCAAAAGTACCGATTTTACTTTTTCGTGGACGCGCATATATTTCATCACCAACTTTAAAGCGAGTCACTTTTGCTCCGACCTTTGCAACTACTCCAGAAAAATCATTCCCTAAGATAAGCGGCATTTTATATTTCAGTAATAATTTCACTTTCCCATCACGAATCTTAAAATCAACAGGATTGATACTAGCAGCATGAATCTCTGCTAGTACCTCATACTCTCCAATATCAGGTGTCGGCATTTCTGCCAAACGCATTGGAACTTTTCCGTACCTATCAATAACCATTGCTCTCATTTCCTATACCTCCAAATTATCTCTATATTAAATTCAATAAAAGTTCTCCATGAATGTATCAATATCCGACATAAGGGTTCTTAATAAACCTAATTCTGAACGTACATTGATATAATAAAAGTTTTTTGTCCCTTCTTTACGCATTAAAATAACACCAGCTTCTCGTAAAACCTTTAGATGATGGGATACAGCAGGCCGAGAAAGATGTGTTTGCTCCGTGATTTCTCCGACGCGTAATCCTGTTTGACAATCAGTCCCCATTAGCACTAGCAAAATCGATTGCCTTGTTTCATCTCCAATTGCCAATAATACCTTTTGACAATTTATAAAATCCTCTTTGATTATATTAAGTTGGTCCTGTTTATTCATTTAGTATAAAACCTCCATTAATCAGTTTAATGGTTTAAGTTGATGAACCATATAACCTAATCCAAGAATATACTATTGTTTTCCTTGCTGCAATATTGAGAAAGCAAATCGAGACGAATGAAAATTTAGTCGGAAACGTTATTTCCATAACTAATACTTAAGAAAACCATTCAGCAGCTTATTTTTTTTAGGATATAAATAAAGGACCTCCTAAAAGAGATCCTTTACTTCATACTATCTTTCACTTTCTGAGGTATCATCACCACTTCTGTCTTTAAATCAACTGGCTTGACCGTTTCGTCTATACATTCGTTCCAAAACTCAATATGCTTTTTATCAATCCAGTTCTCCGATTTTTCTACTCCTTGTCCCCCTTCGCCCTGTACCGAATACCAGTATAGAAATTCTTCGCCGTTAAGCGTTTCTCTAAGTATAGTCTCTACAAACATTTTTTCCCTTTCTAAGGTAACAAGAACCTCTTTTTTATTGTCATTTAAGAAACTTAACCATTCATCTACTCTTTCCGATTTCCCTTTTTCACTTTAAATCTTGTTAATTCAACGTTCATGCTTTCTCCTCCTGTTTGTTACTTTTTATGTATGTAAACAAATTTCAGCTTAGAACGAACGATAAAACCACTGAACTCATAAAGCTAACACTTTTCTAGTATCATCTCTTTGCTTCCTATCTTAATAATGGCCTAAATACTTTCAAATAACTTTTTAATAAGGATATTTGAACAGGAGTCACTGTTATTGATTGTTTTACTATTCGATTCTTATTCTTTAAAAAGTTTTTTATTTGTTTTCTTCTATTAGGTACCATATGGAAAGGTAAATTTTGTGAACTAAACCATTCGACTTTTGCGGTTTCCGGTCCTTCTTCTATTGGTATCCCTCCTTTTAATTCTCCCATGAATAAGAATTGCATATCATCGAATTGTGGTTGAAAATATTCCCCGATTTTCCGTTTAATTTGAATATTGTATCCAGTTTCCTCTTCTGTTTCACGAACGGCACAATCTTCAAGGGTCTCTCCCTTTTCCCATCTACCTCCTGGCAAGTCCCAAATAGGAAAATCCTTTCGTTTTGTTAATAAGACTTGTCCTTTGTCATTCAGTACTATCGTAAAGCAACCTGATGTTTTTGCCATATCATATCTCCTCTTAAACAATCACTTTAAAATGCCAGTTTGATAATTTTTATGATAAAATTATTTTAACAGATTTATCTAAATACAAGAAACAGGAGTATTCTTTATGAAAATAATCATATTAGGTTCCACTGGATTTTTCGGTTCATCCTTATTTAAACTAGCTGCCTTAAATCCTACATATTACATTTACGGCACTTCTCGCTCCAATAATGCGGATACAGATATTATACAACTTGATATAAACAACAAACATCAAGTAATACAACTAGTCAATCATATAAATCCCGATGTAATTATCTGGTCTTTAATGGACGGGGAAAAGGAAAACCGGCTTATTGAAGTTGGATTCAACAATCTTTTATCTGCCATTTCAAAAAAAACCAAAATAATTTATCTGTCCACAGATGCCGTTTTTGTAGATGGGAAAGGTAACTATGCAGAAACAGCTCAACCAGGATTTCTTCCTAGAGAAGCTCCTTTATCTACCTATGTAAATGCCAAACACTTTGGGGAAAAACTTATCTTAGCCAATCATGCAAACCATGTCATTATTCGTACTGGTCCCCTCTATGGCAAAGATGCCAATCACGAGATTGAAGCCAGAACAAAACGTATCATTCATGAGATAAATACGAATGGGTATGCGAATGCTGCTATCAACTCGTTCAAATCTTTTGTGCATATTGATGATTTAGCAAAAGCGATAATCGAAATGATAGAAATGGATTTAACAGGAATTATACACGTTGGTCCAAAGCAGAAGGAAAGCTATTATTCCTTTTATAGCAAAAGACTTTCGCAAATTGGAGTAGATACTACCAATCTTCTCCACTATAACATTAGCAAGTTAGAAAAACCTTATCATTCTTTTGATACATCTCTAAACACCCAAAAAGCTACTAGCCTACTGGCAACCTACTTTCGAAATGTGGATGAACTAGATACTAGAAATCACTAGGAATAGTTATGATTTAAATTATGAAAGAGTCATTTGGAAGGGATTTAGAGAATATATTCAGAAGGTTAGCGGCTCACTTTATAAGGTTATTTACTTTTAAGCTGATTCTTTGAGGGAATAATTTTAGCCAAATTATATTTATCGAATGTAATTAGGTAATTTTCCCCCTCGCTAAAGAAATTCAAATATTGATTATCGATTATATTCATAACAAATCTATCAATACTTTCAATCTTTATATCCTTTTTTTCATTCTATATGCCAACAGAAATGGAAATATCGGTAGTACTACCACTATTCTTAACCAATTTTCAGCTCCAAGAAAATAGAGAGATGGAACCAATATGGCTAATCCACTAATGAATAAAGCTTTCCATGATGCCAACCACAGACCATATAATAGTAATAAGGATGAGACACCTATTAATAACCAAAATAGTAGACCGAACCAGAAAAATTCCATAATTTAGTACTCCTTTAACCTTACTTTGTTTCAAGCAAAATTTGATTATCGACTAATAATTGTTTTTAGTAAATAGGAAAGAAATCGACTTCTCTTATTAGGTGTTTTATCATTCTAAATATAACAATATACTTTTTTACAATAAACACCAAATAATAGTATCAAAAATAATACTATAAAATTGTGGATAAGAAAGATTATACAAGGAGGTTTTACCTTGCCGGCAAATAAATTATCCTATATTTGTGTAGCTATTAATATTATTGCAATTTTAAGTTTCTACATTGTGTTAACTATCCATTTCATAGCTGATTTGTTTGAACCCTTCTTTTTACTATTGATAGTTATTTATCCAATGGTCTCCTTTATTGGGATACTTCTTGGTATAGGTGCTATAGTTCTAAAAGAGCCCTTTCTAAAATGTATTACTGCGATCATTTTAAACTTCTTGTGTCTTTTGATATTCTTTAAAGTTTCTCTAATTTAAATTAAATATCGAAAGCTCATTGGTAAGAGTGAACACATTAAGAAATATTCGTACAGAATCTGCTTTCTTAAGATTTCTCGGCCCAAGCATTCTGGAAATCATGGAGAGATATGGTGATAATCAGCTTTATATGGATGCAAAAATCGAAACCATTATCTTTAATGAACAAAAAGATACATACGAGGTGGCCTTACATGTCGGCTTTGAGGGAGCACATAATCCTCCTTATCATTTCATTCGAATGGTTCTTCGAATTCCTGGTGAAGAAAAGAAAACTGGTCATTATGATGTGATTTCCTATTAGAATCATCTGCCTGAGAGTAAAATCATCAAACAGGACGAAATTTTTTTTCCTTATAAAGACGAACTCATTCATTTCCCTCATCATCTGTTTGCGTTTTAAATGTTTTCTCGATAAATTCTTGCTCCTCTTCTTCACTCAATATTCCAGTTGCTTTCCCAATATTACCGTCTTGTAGACTCCAAAGGGCGTTATGATCCTCATCTGCTGTACGAAAATCTCCTTCTTTCCACTTTGACAAAATTTTTAATAAAGCATCTTTATTATGGTAAGTGCTATTTTTTACGATGTCATTAAGCATGTCTATTCGCTCTTCTGTCATTTCAACCGCTCCCCATTTTTGATCGGCTCTCACCTTTTGATGCGTCATCTCATGCATGGTAGAAATAACTCGATCCTCATGCCAATAGTCATAATCAATTTTGCTTATGTCAACTTCGCCTTCCACTTCTTTACTTTTACTTTTTTCGATACTTTGATCGATAGCCTCCCCCTCTACCGATACAAAAGAACCCTCGATCGAATCTGTAAAATAATGCTGATAATATATGTATGTACCAACACCGATTAATAAGAGAAATGAAATACTCCATATACAATATTTAAGCCAGCTTTTCTTTTTAAGTCTTTTTGATTCTTCCATTTTCCATCAACTATCCCCCTTTGAAAGAATTTTCAATTTTTTCCATTATATCAAAGAATCTCTTTATGTAAAACACGTATTTTCTTTTTCTTCAGGCTCTATGAGAAAAGCCAGTTCGCTTGGAACTGGCTAATAATTTATGCTTGTTGTTTTATTTTCGCTTTAGATGGTACAAAGAAAGTTAATATCAATGCCACTACAGCTAAAATGGTCATGAAATAATACGCATCACTTGAACCTAATATAGAAGCAAGCTTGCGGATTACTTCAGCTGTTGCATTTGGTGTTTCTTGCATTAGTGTCTCTGCATGGCTAGTTGATTGTGCGGTAAATACAGTTATAACTACTGCCGTTCCAATTGCACCTGCTATTTGACGTAATGTATTATTCACGGCCGTACCATGTGTTACCAGTTCCTTTGGTAAAGCATTCAAACTAGCCGTATTCAATGGCATTGTAATAAAGCTTAAACCAATTCGAAGAAAAATGGTTCGTATCATGAGAAAAACAAAGGTTGTTGTCTCTGTTAAATCGGTAACCACCCACATGGAAGGAATGATGAAGATCAAACCAATAATGAATAATGGTTTGGCTCCAAAACGATCATACATTTTTCCAGTAACAGGCGACATAAAAGCATTAATTACTGCACCTGGCAATAGTAGCAAACCTGCATTAAACGCCGTAAATCCTCGTCCATCTTGAAGATAGATTGGTAATAAAATCATATCTGCATACATCATCATCGTGACGATAATATTAATGATTGATGTTAGTGTAAATACTTTATTTTTAAATACATTTAAGTTGAGTAATGGATCAGAAGACTTCATTTGTCTTAGACAGAATAGGAAAGTAGTGATAATCCCTACTAGGATAGTAATAATAACGAGTTTGTCATCCCATCCTCTGCTCCCCGCATTACTAAATCCATATAAAATTAGCCCAAAACCAATGGTGGATAAAATAACACTTACAACATCTAGCTTAGCCTTTGCCGTTTCTGAAACATTGATCAAATATTTCATGGATAATAATAGAACGATTACGACAAGTGGTATTAGACCGATAAATAACCAGCGCCATGAATAGTATTCAATGACAAAGCCGGCTAATGTTGGTGCTATGGCTGGAGCGAAAATAATAGCGAGGCCAATTAGTCCCATCATACTGCCTCTTTTTTCTGGTGGAAAAATAAACATAACGACACTCATTAATAATGGCATAATAATTCCTGCACCAATAGCTTGTATCATACGTCCCGTAAGTAAGATAGAAAATGTAGGCGCTGCTGCGCATAAAATGGAGCCTATTAATAGAAATAACATGGCGCTGATAAATAATTGACATGTTGAAAAACGCTTCATTAAAAATGCGGTAATTGGGACCAATATCCCGTTAATTAACATAAATCCTGTTGATAGCCACTGTACAGTTGGAGCTGATACTGAAAATATATCCATTAAACTACTTAATGCAACGTTTAACAGTGTTTGATTTAGTGTTGATAAAAAACAACCTAATATAAGCACTGTTAATAAAACCTTTTTATTGATAGATTCTGGCATAAAGAATATCCTTTCTTCCCTTGTTTTTTTTACAATATGTCAATAAAATAAAGAATAACATTTATTTTATATAGTACCCATTCACAATTTCTTAGATTCTGTTTACTATACAACACATTTATAAAAAGTATCTATAAAACAGAAAATAATAGATAAAGAGGACTAAAAATGACGATACAAAAAAAGGAAGATCCACGTGCTGCTCGCTCTAAACGAATGATTAAACAAGCCGTTATAGATATAGTAATTGAGAATCCCGATATTTCAAAACTCACTGTTCAACAAATCACTAAAAGAGCCGAGTTAAATCGAGCAACATTTTATTTGCATTTCCTCGATATTAACGATTTATTAAGGCAACTGGTTTACGATATTTTCGACAACCTGTTGTTGGAGACATCACCTATTTTACAATTAGATAAGAAAAATAACCGTGATCGCTTAATTTTATTTCTAGATTATTTTTATCAACATCGAAAATTATTTGCCGTCCTTTTTGAACATAGTGGTTTTAAGAAAAAATTACAGATGGTCTTAAAGGATTCAATTGTCATTCAACGTGTGAGAGAAGAGTCTCCCACAACAGAAACCACTTTATCATTAGATATCCTTGCCTCTTCCACTTTAGGAATCATCATGTGGTGGTTGAAAGATGGCGTTCATTTTAGTTCCGAGTATATAGCTGATCAAATGATTGAATTGTATCGATAGACATTTCAATCAAATAGGGAAGGCAGTAAAACATAACCTCCCCTACTTCTTTTTTTATCTATGTTTTTAAAAAACATAATTGAGTATTAATTTCGTAGTTTAATCGTTTATAATAAGATAAAAAGGAGGGATTTATTATGAAGTGGCAAGAAGTTAGGGAATTATTTCCTAATCAATTTGTATTACTTTCAATCCTCGACTATCATGAGGAAAATGGAAAAAAAATAATCGATGAAGTAGCACCCATTCGCTCTATTTCAAGTGAAAACGCTAATAAAGAGTTCTTTAAAGTAAAACAAGGCAACATTGTTTACCATACATCGAACGAGAGATGTATTGTCCATATTCGTAAAGACCCGTTATTAAGAGCGAGCCGAATTTAATGCAAATTTCATCTGATTGACAACTCCTAACAACATCTCTCATTATTACTTTTCGCGGAAGAATACTACAAGTGAATGATATTATTATTGATACAGGCTCATCTCACACAGATATTAGCCCAGATATTTTAGAAGAGATAGGGGTAGTATATGAATATGGAGACAATATTTATGAAGCCTATGGGATAGGTGGCTCAGTGCCTTTTTATACTAAAATAATGGATGAAATTCAAATTGATACGTTTATAGTGAAGGACATTAAAGTGGATGTAGGAATTCTCCCTAAAGATCATAAAGGACTTCTAGGGTTAGATATTTTATTGACCTACAATTTTATAATAGATATGAACAAGTTAGAATTATCCCCCTCAAAGAAATAGAATGAAGTTTAATAGAAAAATCTACTCTTTCCACGTATATACACTTCTCATTCATCTCAAACTCATGTTAGAAATAGAACACATATGAGAAATAGTTGCTTTCATGCTTAATTGTTTATTCGATTTTCAGCTCATTACTATAATAGTTGTAATAATTTCAGAATCTTCATTGCCTATTTTTGAAAAACAGAGTTCATTTTAACTCTGAATATATTGCTTATAAGATGATTGAATTGTGTCGATAGATATAAAAGAGAAGGCTGTAGAAACAACCTTCTCTCGTTTGTTTATTTAGTACTCTCGTCTATGGTTTTTGCAGAACCTGTAAATGGATGAATCTTATACGTTAAATCTCTGCCAGCTATCTTTTCTTCGGCAGTGATCATCCTACCTAAAGAAGCATAATAAAAAACAACTGCACCAAACGCTAAAATTCCACCTATAGCTTCGCATTTATCTTCAAAAAAATAACCTTCAATTCCCTTTAGCTAAAATAAACGCCATAAAACTGGGATCTGGCTTAGCTTCTTTCATTCCGTTTTCAGTTTGAAGAAAAACAGTCTTCTCCTTTTCATAATATACCTTTATTTTCAAATTTCCTAAATCCATTAATTTTGTATGCTTTCTACTAATAGTCGTTTCTTTTGAATCATATGCTTCGTTATTTATGAACTGGACTATTTCGCTAATGGCTGCTGTATCTTTCACTTCTACACCATCTTGTTGAGATTCATTTCGGTATATACGAATGCTCTCTGGATTTTGCTTTAGCCAGACAGTACTATTTAAAATTTGATGCTTGTCAAACATCACTTCTGTTTGCATTTCTGACTTATTATAAGATGCAGAAAGGGTTAGCTCACCATCAAAGCCTGCTTTTCTCCATCTAGAATAAAATCCAGACCAATCATTTGCTGAATCATTATCCTCAAGTGCTGAGCCTATATATTCTACACTCCATCCATGCCTAGGAAGTTCTTGCTCATAGTAGTCATAAATAGCCTCCCAGCTATTTCCGTCCATTATGTATTGGTCTTTAGTTGGTGTAAGTCCCGCATATAATGGGATGTCTTTCCCTTGCTCAGGAATAATGGTCATTCCCTTATATGTGTCATCCGTAACTTTTTGATAAATAATAAAACCCGTTAAAAGGAAAGTAAAAATAAATACATAAAGAACAAACCTTTTTTTGAACATTGAATTTCCCCTCTTCTAATATTAGCTTATCATTCAGTATAGTATAATATTTCCATTAATGATATTTAAATATTCTCAAAATTCCATTTGCTAACGAATTAATTTAGTATTATAAGGAATGTTATAAGCATTCCACATATAACTATATACGCGTGTCGCGTTAATCAGTTTCACTATTTGGAAAAATTATTTATACGGAATGTAATGAGAGCTTGAGGAAGGTTTATTTAGCTTAACTATTGAGATTAGTTGATTCTTTTCATTAAAAACTGGAAATAACCCCCATTTCCATTTAAATATATCGTATAATACAATTATTACAAATGGATGGAGGCTTATTAATGACAAAAAATGGATGGTTATCTCTACTTATGGTTGGTATTTGTATTGTATTATCCTTTTTTCTCAGTGCCAATAATGCAGGCATCTTCTTCTTATTATTCGGAATTTTATCTATAACTGGAATTGTATTCGCTATTTTGTCTAAAAAGTGGAGCAATATTATTCTTGGAGTTCTTTTAAATGGGATAGCAGGTGTGATTTTCACATTATTAGCCTTTGCATTTGGATTTGGAGAAGCTTAATACATTGATTACACTTCTATCCGAGTCAATAGCTTTCGATTTGAGCATCTTTTGGGCATACACTTTTTATATATGCGACTTCCTTTTCCGTAGCATGGGGAACATAGATCTCTGTTCCCCAATGACTGGAATGAAAGACCATCCTTTCTCCCATTAGTAAATTCACCGTAAACCACTTTAATTCTCTAGCTTTATTTGTATAGCTGTTGGATAAATAATGGACAAAAGCAGCTGTTTTCTTTCCATGGAATATCGTTAAATTATCCTCTTTCTGTATTTCGATATCTGGATAAAACGTTGATTTGAGTTCTTCTATAGTAATCGCTTCTTCATTCCAACAATGAATTTCAAAACAATCCGATTTTCGTAAAAAATAATCCACTGTTTGGAGCCAATAATCATCGTTTCCTAGTACAGGTTTTGGAAAGCTAGAATTTCCCTCCGTATAAAATGGGATATTAACAATGATATGTTTTTGCAAACTTAATTCCCCCCTTCCCCTACCTTGAAACTCCTTTCCAAAAAACCTCCCACAATGCTGCTAATTTATCATCCACTCTTTTCCCTGAATTAAAATAAACGATTTCAACCATGATTGCGATGATAATTCCTGTGAAAGCGGAGTTAAATATGTTTGCATCTTTTATAGTAAGTTGCCCTTTCTCTATCCATTTCGCGCACTTTTCGTCAATTAAATGCTCCTGGAAGTTCTCTGCTTCTGTTACTTCTTTTTGAATGACATCATATAGATGCATTGGTGGGAAGAAGCCCATTCTCAACCAAAATTTCAGCATTTCATTTTCCTGGAACATCCCTTTTACATAAAGTAAATAATGATAGAGAAACGTTTCTGGATTGCTACAATCTTCTTTTTCAAAAAACTGCTGTTTACGCTCGATTTCTTCTGCTTTTGCTTCCTTTAATACTTCGAGAAAAAGGTCATCTTTTCCTTTGAAGTGAGAATAAATAGACGCTTTTTTAATGCCCGCTTCCTCTGCAATTTCTGAAAGAGATGCTCCTTCAAATCCATTTTGTAAAAAAAACTTAATCGCTGCTTTTTTTATCTCTTCTTTTTTCACGTAATTCTCTCCTTTATGAGATTAGTTTCAATCCGACTGCAGCGCAAAGAATCATTGCAATAAATAAAATTCTTTTCCAATCCTTGGGCTCTCCGTATACAAACATCCCTAAGATTGCGGAGCCTACTGTGCCTATTCCTGTCCATACGCCATATGCTGTCCCCATTGAAATAGTCTTCATCGCATAAGTAAGTAATGCAAAGCTACACATAAACCCAATGATTAAATAAAGAAGCGCATCCCATTTTTTCATCGTTAACCGTTTAATATTAATGACACCAATTATCTCACAACATCCTGCTGCAATTAAAGCTAGCCACGCCATATCGTTTATGCCTCCTCTTTGTTTGCCCCTTCATCTGTTACCATTTTCAAGCCAATTACACCTATTAATAATACGAGAATCAATACCATTTTCACTAGATTAATTGGTTCTTTAAATAGAATGATTTCCGCAATGACTGTTCCAGCTGTCCCTAGCCCAGTAAACACAGCGTATACTGTACCAATAGGCAAATATTTTGTTGTATATATTAATAGATAAAAACTAATAATGATGGCGAAAATCGTTCCAGTCCATTCTAAAAAAGTGGATGCATGCTTAAGCCCAGAAACCCAAGCAACCTCCACAATCCCCGCACTAAATACCATTAGCCAATACTTATTCACACTCAAATCCTCCTTATATATAAACTACCGACCGTTCGGTAGTTATTGTGTCACATAATTGGTACCGCGTCAAGAAACAAGCTAAACAGGTGTAATTGTCTCTAAAAATTGTGTGAATTTCTATGTATGATAGCATGATAAATGTTATACTTACCATAATTTGGTGATATCAATAAAATACATCATTCTACAATTAGAAAAATTACTGGAGGAAAATAAGATAAATACGAAGGCAGTTACCTATGTTATCCTACTAATACTTTCAGGATATTTAATTAGTAATCTATCTGTTTTAAATCCAGCACTTAAAGATTATCAAGCTAGCATTTGGTTTGCAACCTTTCTAATCCTAACTTTAAGCTACAGCCGAGCAAAAGAAATAATCATTCCATTAGTGAACTTTTCCTGTCTAAAAAATACTGTATCCTATGTTTATATTTTCCTGACTTTAACGGCATCTTACTTCCTATTATTGTTATGTATTCACTATGAAATTCTATTAAATAAAACGTATATTTTCTACTTTAAGAATGGGCTTATGACAGGAGAAGATGTTTGGGGGATTATACCAAAAGTGTTGTTAGCACCAATTTGGGAAGAACTATTTTTCCGAGGGATCTTACTATTCTTTTTATTACGTTATATGAAACCCATTTTGGCTATTTCCATATCAGCTATAATTTTTGCCATGTTCCATCCGTTGTATTGGATCCTTACTCTTATTTGAGGATTACTATTAGCTTTTACTACTTATAAAACAAAATCTTTCGTCCCAGCCTTACTCTCCCATTCCCTTTGGAACTTGTATATATCCAAATTATTTATTTATTTTTAGCAAAAGGACTGGTGATAAATATGTTTTCTAACAAAGAATTACAGGATTTAATTGCTGGCAAGGTCGTTGGCAATCGGTTTCCCTATGATACAGGGAATCAACAAGAAATTGAAGCCCATATCAGGCGATTGTTTTATCGACTAAATCGCATACCAAATCTAATCTGCGAGGCAGAATGGAATCACTTTGGAAGTGGATACGCATCTTTTGTTGAAATATTTTGCTATATAAAAGAAGCCGTCACAGTGGAAGAAAAATACGGGATGCGGGAGGAAAATATTGAAGGAATTATCATTGATATTTGCCGATTAGCACCTGTAGCGATTATGGGAATGGATGAACGATTTCATAAGATTCGTATCGAAACGAATGAAAAAGTCAGTGGTTCGTCTGGATTTTTACTTGATGGACCTCATCGTTTATATGTAAACGAAAAATACCAAGAAGTTGCTGACAAGATAAGATTTGCTTTACAGGAATTTGATATTGAGCTTTTATCAGCAGCTACCCTTAATGATTTTTTGCCTTTTCGTGCTAAAATAGATACCATTCATCGAAATCCAAATGATTATTTAATAATGGACGCCATATTTTATTGGGAGGATTAACAAATGAACAAAAACAAAATTTTTATGGCAGCAACCCTATTGGTTATTTTACTTATGGGAATGTCTGCTTGCAGCAATTCATCTAATGAAACTACCTCAAGCAATACTCAAACGGAACCAGAGAATATAGAAGAAAGTACAGACAATGCATCTGAGAATATTGCGGACCCCACTCCTAGCGATCAAAATGAATCAGATGAAGCCGCTAATAATAATAACGATTCAAATTCAGAGAACAATAATATAGAGGAAAGAAGGCAAGAAAGTTTAACTACTATTCAAAAAGAGCTGGATGCATTGCCAGATAAGATTGCGGGCAACAAACAAGTTTTTCTAGAAAAATTAGATAATCTCCAGAAAGAACTTGATACTTTACCAGATAAAGAGGGTTCCGATTCAGGTGCTACAAACGCAATGAAAAATTACTACGGCATTTCTTATGAAAAGTATGATGAAGCCCTGAATGCTATTTATGCAACATTAAAAAAAGACTTGTCAACAGAGACGATACAGGATTTACAAACTAAACAGCTGAAATGGATTGATCAGAAAGAAGCAAAAGCGGAGGAAGAAAGACTAAAATATAATGGAGGCACCTTTGAAAATGTCGCATTATATATCTCTTTATACGAATCGACAAAAGAAAGATGTTATGTATTAGTGAATGAGTATATGACGGATTAAAGAAATATGGGAAGTCATTATGACTTCCCATATAATATTTTTAGTTTATTTTCTTATTATCTTTACTGTTCACAATAATGCTATACTCTTCATTAGCAAGTATGTCCGCTATTTCATCGGATTTTAAAAACTCCACTATTACTCCTTCAATTTCAGCTCCAAGTTGTTTTGACTGAGGATTGGAACTTAATTCCGAGGTACTAATAATGAATGTCAATGGTTCCCTTTTATAGCTTACACCTGTTACCTTGTATTCCTTTTTAGATAATAGACCTTCTGCGACGGGTGCTATATTATGAATTCCCCCTATATACTATCCAGTATTAAAATATATATATCTTCTTTTACAACATTTCATGATACCTATAATTTAATAGGATTTTAAATCTAATTCCATAAATCTTGCCTCTTTAATCGGATTATATACATATGGCTCAATATCATAAAATCCCATTGATTCATATAAACTTTGTGCTTTCTTCATCGTTGAAAGGGTATCTAGTCTTATATATTCATATTTCAGCCGTTTAGCTTCATCAATAATCACTTTGATAAGACCTTTTCCAATTCTATATCCCTTAAATTCATCACGAACATATAATCTTTTCATTTCAGCTATACCGTCTTTAATATTGCGAAGTGCCACACATCCTGCAACCTTCTCATTAACCATTGCTACATTTATTATTCCATCAGGGGGTGCATACTTTCCTGGCAATGTATTTAGTTCTGTATCAAAACCTTGAAAATCAAGGTCTATATTTAGAGAATGAGCATATTCTAAAAAAGTTTTTTCACTTCTTCCATCATTCCATCATCAAGGATTCGCTTAAATTCAATCGTATTCTCCTTGTTTCCAACTGCCATTATTAAAATCCCCCTTGGTATTTAACTATTCCTTTACTCCCCATCAATAGTGGACTATTCCCACCAATAATACCATAATTTTCAGAATATTCCACTGCTAATCTACAAAGAAAAAAGCAATCAAAGATGATCACTTTTTTATGCTTAAACTATATAATTTTAACCCGTTATGTATTATCTAGCCCACCCTACATTTTCTCTCACAATTTTAGCTGGATACCCTGCTATTGTGCAATTCTTCTCTTTGAATTTTTTCGTCACACAGCTATTATAGCCGACGATGCAATCATCTGCTATTTCGGTGCCTTTTAGGATATCTACATTTGCTCCTACCCAAATATGATTACCTATTGTGACTGGCTCTGTGTTTTTGTCTTTGCTATTATCCAAGATATTATAAATCGTATGTCCATTGGAATCTCTTACACTAACACTCCATCCAAATAAGACATTATCGCCTATTTCAATCCTTTCGCGGCATGCAAAAAAGCAGTTTCGATTACAGTCAAAGTTTTCCCCGAAGACTAAAGTCCCCTTGTCCACTCGAATGGAAACTCCGCTCGCAAAATTAGCTTTCCCATTGAAAATTAATTTCCCTTCTTTTTTTACGCAAATAAATCCGCTGTTCTTTAATGATTGATTGACCCCATCTGACCCATTTGTAAAATTAACTTTAATCATAAATCGCGTTATTTTACCATTGATCACACAGGTACCCCTACTAACATCCGCAATTTTTGTATTATAAGAAATTAAGATAGGTAGTTTTATTGCTTGTTTAAACGGAAACGCTTTAAAGTTAAAATATAGTGTTTTAGGCATTGAAAATAATAGCTTGATCAATAACATTACTTTTCTCATTTGCACTCTCCTGAACTATTCAATATTATATACCAATATTACCAAAGGCGTAATGAGGAAAGTGCAAAGGTTTTATTAATTCTATATGTATTTCTTGTAAATTTATATCGTACCTTGATTATATATTACACTTAACTACTTACTTTTTTTAAAGAGTATAGCAAAGTACCTACCAACATTCCTAACGATATCCCTACTCCGCAGCCTGCAACAGCTAGAAATACATTACCTGCTATCATTCCAAATATAGTAACAATCACCCCAGGTAATAATTAAAAAATCATCCCATATAGTAAATAGCTTTCTAATTTTGGATGCTTACCACCTTTCATATCAGTCATATTTCTCCCTCCTTTATTTCGATAAGCACCACTTACTTAGGAGTCTGCTTATTTTTTGTGTGAATCAAGAAGTATGAGCTTCCTCCCACCATGTATCCTCCCATAATGGAAAGCGCTGTTCCGACGATAACCCATTTCGTGGAAAATATATTCCTGACATAAATAAAAATACGTCAACCGCTATGAAGATTGGAACTTTTTTCATTTTCTCCTCCCATTCATCTAAAAAAAATTTCCGTAGATCATACCATTTGGTACTAATTTTTCCTATATTTATTCATACGTATATGGAACAAATTGGTTTCATTTATAAGAGCTTTTCTCATTGTTCCTTAGACAAAAATATGCTCCTTTGTTCTTTAAATATCGTCGTCTGTTCTACATTATGAATAATTTAACACAGTTTCTAATATCTTGAAATTTAAAAACAAAGAATGTTCAGAATCTGCTATAATGAAAGAAATATTTTTCAAACGAAGAGGTGAATTGCGTGTATTGGACTCCGTTATTTGAAAATGATGTACCAGCAGCATATTTCTGCTCTTAATGAGAAAGGTGACTGCATCTCTCCGTTAGGGGCTTTTAGACCTACTAAAAAAACGGAGGATAAAAATGAAAAAAAGTATATTAGGATCTATTTATTTAACTTTAGCTGCAAGCATTTGGGGTGGTATGTACGTTGTTGTGAAAGTGGTTGTTGCGGTCATTCCTCCACTTGAACTTGTATGGATTCGTTATCTAATCGCTATTGTCGCTTTGGTTATCATAGGGTTTGTAACTCGGCAAAAATGGCGAATGGAAAAACGTTATTTCCTTATCATCATAGGCATTGGCATTATTGGAAATGCCATTTCTATTGTAGCGCAAGAAACAGGTACCATGTTGTCCACAGCTCAAATGGGTGCAATTATCACTTCATCCACCCCTGCGTTTATGGTTATTTTTGCACGATTGCTGCTTAAAGAACGTTTGACAATGAAAAAGGGTCTTTCCATTTCTCTCGCTACAATTGGCGTTTTTCTTATTGTCGGAATCGGTAATCTTGATTTAACAAGCAAATTAGGTGGGATAGCACTTTTAATCGCCGCATTGACGTGGGCATTTATGTCTGTACTTGTAAAGCTTTTGCCAAGTGACTATTCACAAATTGTTGTCACTACTTATTCTATCGCGGTCGCTTTAATCGTGTTGACACCTTTTGTAATGCCAAGGCTACAAGGAATCCATATTTCTGAATGGGGACACCCTTCTATTTTTGGAGGTCTATTATATTTAGGAATTGTTTCAACAGCTGGAGGATTTCTCCTTTGGAACCGTGGGCTACAAATGCTTAACGCCTCAAGTGGCGGAATCTTTTTCTTCTTCCAGCCTGTGGTCGGAGCAGTACTTGGATGGATTATTCTTGGAGAAAATATCGGATTAACCTTTTGGATTGGCTCCATCCTAATTCTTGTTGGTGTTTTATTTATTATATCGGAGAAATGAACAAGTTCCCCATTCCCCCAAAAAATGAGGTCGGGACAAACTATATTAATAAGAAAAACGGAGCAGCCTGAATACACGTAGACTCCTATGGGAGCTGCGAGAAAGGTGAGACCCCGGAGGCGAAAGCTGAGGAGGCTCACCGCTCGCCCCATGGAAAGCGAAGTGTATTCAGGCTGCGGCTAATACCACCACTTTACTGAAACAGCCTATTATCTATGGTTGGAATACTTATGTCTCAACCTTGTTCTCTTCATCTAAATCTTTTATCTGTCTAAAAAATACAATAATCCTCTTTATGCCTTGCCTGACCCATTACATAAAAAGATTTTCCACATTATTAAATAATTTAAAAACCATCACCCGTTCACCTGTACGAGAACTTAAATCGGTATGAAAACTTTTTACTTCTTCTCCAGTAATCGTTACTATACATTTCTTTAGTTCTTCTACACCTGATTCCACTAATTCGGAACGAGTTTTCTTAATGGTTAATAGTCCTTCTTTTGTTTCACACACCGTATATTCAGCTGGTGTTAATATACCTTGTAAACTCACGATAATCATATCCCGTAATATATCTGTTTTAACAGATAAAGATCCACGACCAAGAAAGTCCTTTTCCCATTGAGTAATTGCCTTACTGATTTCGGCTTCACAAGAGCCTTTTGATATTTTCATTTTCTATGCATCCCCTATTGAACAATAAAAACTAGTTTTCTATCTGTTTTTTATTTTTAAAAAGATTGGCTTATGGTAGAAGCAAATCTTTGTAATATATATGAATATATACCATTCCGATTGATGACTCAATAACATTTAGCATGCTTTTTCATTTTTTAAGCAGTTTTATTTGCCGAAATCTCAGTGATGGCAGACTTTCCATGTTGATTATGGATGATTAAACCTCTCACTTTAACCTTTGCAGGCACTAATGGATGGTGACAAATCATATTAACACAATTTTTGATATTGTCACCAGTATTTTGTTTCCCATTTAGCCATTCATTAATTGTTTCACCGGAAAATTCAGGCATGCTATTTTGAAATAGATAATTTAATGTTTGTATTTTGGCATTAGATTGATCTTTTATAGAAATAGCACTATTTCCTTCTTCTCTTGTTCCGACAACAAAGATTTCTTCTACTTGTTCCTGATAAATAGCAATAATAATGGACCTCATAATATCCCCAAAAGGATTGGAAATAACAGGGCCAAAGCATTTGATAGTCAGCATGTTTTCTGGTTGAATATTCGTTTCTTCTTTTAAAATAGACTCCAAGCCTTCTCTAACATCCATCAGAAATAACACTTTTTTCGTCTTTTCTAAATTCATATCGTACACTCCTTTGTTATAAAAACCAACTGCTACCAGTTTTCCCAATGACCTTCTGGACTGACACTCGCTAGTCGGAGCCAACCATTTTTTACTTTTTGTTGAAATGCTGCATTATTTTTTAATAATCGCTCCACATATTCTTTAGGTGCCTGAATGACAATCAGCAGACGAAGTGGAGAATGATAAGCTTCATTGTCTGATTGCATAACAGATTGCCAAGGAAGGCCAGTTAATAAGTCACTTGCATTTCCTTGCATAACACCAATACCTGCTGTAACAGTTTGCGTTGCCTTATTGCCACTACCATAATAATGGGGAGCTACCGTTGAGGCGTAATATTCTAGATTTATCCATTGAGCGACAGTTCCTGGACCGGAAATAATCGTATCTAAAAGTTCCCCATTGCGGTCCTTCTGCCAATTGTAATTATGAAGAAATACTCTGCCTTCTAAGTCAGAACCTTCCGTTAATGTACGTTGTCCTATAATAAAAGCCGCATTGCCAGCTAACCCCCATTCCGGTCGGATCACGCTCCAATCTTCAGCTAGTTGATAGGCCTCAGACTTTGGCTTGCTCTGTTTCGATTGGAAATGAGGTAATTTAGCAAGACGCTCTGCATTTGCCTGGTGGCTTACTCTTGGCAAAATGGCTTCGATACGCTGAAACGCAGCATGTGCTGAATCGGAAAGCTCCTCTGGTATATATATCCAGTGTAATTCATCCACTGTTGTATTGTGCTCAGCCGCTACAAAGACAGTATCATCAGGAATAGCTATTCCTTCCAAAGCTAGCTCTTCCCTTACTTCAACAAGGTTACATAAAGTTGCTAAAACCCTAGCATTGAATCCACCTGATGCCCCTCCACAGGCACCACAGTCAAGTGAAGACGCATAAGGGTTATTAATACTTTGACTTCCATGTCCACATATCACAACTAATGGGCTGAAATTGTCTGTTATTCCCATCATTTTTAGAGCTTGTCGGGCATAGTTCACTTTATCGCTCTCCGAAAATCCAATCGGTATTCCTTCCTCTGTTTGATGAACATGATGAAGCACCAAGTTTGTCTTCGGTTTACGCAACCAATTTTTACGAAGATTATGAATCAAACGATCTGCACTTTTTGGCACAAAACTGCGTGCTACCATTTGAAGACTAAGCCAGGGACCACTTAATTCCGGTAAAAGTAGGTTTGCAAGTAAGTTCTGTTTCATTGTTTTAAATGTATAACTTAAGGAATGAACTGCCTGCTTACGTTGTTGAAAGGAAATTAATTCATTCTCCTCTGTACTCTCCATAATTTTATGCAAAGGCTTATTCATAATTGGCAAGGATGGATGACTGTGCGCGCTCCCCAATTCATTCGTTGCAATTGGTATTCCAAAAAAACCAGCCATGCCAATCGTTTCAAATGGTCCTTCTTTTTCCAATTGACGACGAAATGGTTCTGAGCGTACGTCAATACAAAATACAAATTGCGCTAACGTCGTATCCTTATCGCTGTTCCTAGATTGTTTGGAGATAATCTTTTGCCTTAACTGCTCAGCATGTGTTTGTTCCCAAGCTTCCAGCCAAAGTTTTCTGCATAGTTTCTCATCAAATCTTGCCGCAAATAGCAAATATTCGTGTTGTTTAGTCTTTGACAACTGTGTCCATTCCTTTAGTGACAGGCTAGCCCAATGAATCAAAGCTGCTAATAGAGAATGAGTGGCCTCCCTTTTTTCCAATCGTTTATTCCTAAAAGGGAGATAGGGATGTATAAGAGCCCATTCCAAGGAAATTCGAACTGCTAAATATTCGGTGATTAGGGCATTTTCCTCACTTGACTGATTAGAACGCCAAAGCATCATTCCTGCCCAACCTGGTAACGAAAGTAAATGTACTTCTAGATAACTCTGGATTTCCGTGTCAGGGATATCTAGTGCTTTTAACGCTTTTTTCAAAGCACTATCAGCCTCTTCTGGCCATTTTTTTAAACTTTCACGCTGTGATTTTGATAGTGCTGGATCATAGCAAACGAGACGATGCCAAGAACGATAGAAACCATCCTCACGATGAGGCATTTCCCAACCTGCCTGTGAGTCATCGAGATATAATTTACACCACTTGATTACATGGTAATCGAGAATATTGATTAACCTTTCCCCATCTTGATTCTCTATTTGGGAACTGATTGGTTGCATGGAAGAATGATTGATAGAATCGAGATTCTGTTCCCTAAGTTCCTCCACTTTTTTCTTGAGTTCTACCGATGATAATAGATTAGATGGGATTGGTTCCAATTTCAGTGCTGCATGGCAAAAGCGCTCTGCGACATCTCGAGGGATATTAAACGTCTGTAAATTTAAATCAAGCCATCGCTGCAGTCCCTGCTTCACAAATGCTTCATTAATCTCCCCCTTATTTTTTGCTGAAAGAATCATAGAAGCACTTGGATAAATATCCACATCACGAGTATTCTTTAACCGATCCGCAACTTGATCAAAAGTTTGCTTTTCAAGCCCCATCCAAGGATGACGTGCTGCAAAAGTAGAAATCGGCCAAAGTGGTGCAATTACTTTACTAGCAGATTCAACAAAATTACTAATATCTCTTTTAGTATTTTCTATCTTTATATCTTTCTTATTAGATCTTTCTTTTGTTAAAACTGATGTAACACTCATCACTAATTACCTCCTTATGGCAATTGTTGTTTTAGATAACTGGGATGGCTTTCCACTGATTTTGGCTTTGCTTCGCCTAATCTTACTAACCATAGATAAAGTACTGCAAAGAAAATAGACGAACGATTACGGGCAATAAATGCCCCTATTACACTTCCAACTAATAAAAGACAGGCAATTATGATGACTGCTACTGTTGGAGGCTGAGTCCCCTGGGAAACTGTAGATTGCAGGAAATCATAGAAAAAATGATGAATAGTGACATAAATAGCAGCCGTCCCTCCTACCATTAATAACCCTGCGATTCGACCAATGTTTCCCTCTCCCAAAGCTACTAGCTGTTTCCAAGAAATAGACAAGGACAACCCTAAGATTATCGCACTAATTAATTGATATCCCTCTCCTGGTGACTGGAGCCAAAAGACCAATCCAACAGCGAATCCTAAAATCCATCCCGTTATGCTCCATAAAAGTGAGGTCTGTTTATTACTTTGATTAGATATTTCGAAACGACGCACCGCTGAACCTGACTGTAAAAAAAGAGTTGCTTTAAACAAACCATGTAGAATAAGATGAATAATCGCAGCAATATAGGCACCTAACGCACATTGAATGAGCATAAAGCCCATTTGTCCAATCGTAGAGCCTACTAACTGACGTTTATAGTCCACTTGCACTAAACTGATTCCAGAACCAACCAAGACAGATATACCTGCTAGAACAAGCAAGATAATAGTAGCTATATCTCCATTAAATAGTGGAGAAAAACGAGCAAGCATAATCCCCCCTGCATTTACAATTCCTGCATGCATAATTGCTGAAACAGGTGTCGGTGCAACAACAGACTCTACCAACCATCTTTGGAAAGGCCATTGAGCTGCCGGAATGATAACCGCTAGGACAATCAGTAAGTTAATCCCTGTTCTCTCCAAACTTGCAAGTTCAGCTACATTTTCGATGGATAAAACAGACGCTAATTGCCAATAACCAGTGCCTTGATATAGCCAAAGGACCGCCAATAATAAGGACAACCAGCCAAATATAAAGTTACGGGCAGAGAGCTTAGATGCTTCATTTGCTATTTTCCACCTATTGTTTAATTTGATAAGAAAGGTTAATCCAGCAAGCGTTGCTCCCCAGAATAAAACCATCAAGCGCAGATCAGCACTTAACCAAGCAATGGAAGCAGCAGCTGTTGTGAACGTAAAGAGTGGAAAATATTTTCGATAAGAGCGATCTCCCATTAAGTAACGAATAGAAAACCGTTGCACAATTAATCCTATGGCAAGAACGAAAAAAGTCATTAACCAAGCCAAGGAATCCAAGTGTAATGGACCAAAATTCCCCCTTCCATTCGGATTCACAAGTGCTACTAAGGAAACTAGAGGCGGTAAAGACACAATCCAGCTATGTATCTTCACAAAGCTCAGTGGTACTCTTGGATGCAGAAATAATAATCCACTTAGCATAGAAACTAAAATCATAATAAAAAACAATACTAGCAATAATGGCAAACTCAGCGAAACAAACATGTTGAAATTCTCCTTTTACTAACTTACTTAGAAAACCACATTGACTTCAAAAATCCCCAACGTTCCTTTTAATAAAGGGAAACTTCCGTCAGTACACCCTTTTCCCACTGATTTTTAGTTGGATCATTCGGACATTTATAAACTGTAACAGTAGAACAACATTTTTCCCCAATAAAAAAGCCGACAATTTTTATGCTTCACCATGATAATAATCATAGGAAACAAAAAAATTGTCGGCTTCCCTTCAACTAATTACAGCGAATTTTTTGAAGAGCTACCCTTTATAGGTTTTATATGTAAATTAACTTTCATAATAAATATTCCATTATTAATTGGCTACTTATTTATAAAATCACTTTTCCTTTTTCTATTAAGTTACTTTTTCATTCAGTCAATGTAAACATTAAAAGAATGCTAAAGTCTTAATCTTGAAACAAAGAAAAT
The DNA here is from genome assembly GCF_052064465.1 of Niallia sp. HCP3S3_B10. Lineage (NCBI taxonomy): Bacteria > Bacillati > Bacillota > Bacilli > Caryophanales > Bacillaceae > Niallia > Niallia sp. HCP3S3_B10. The sequence continues at coordinate 72,875 of NZ_JBQHVO010000008.1, forward strand.
TAACCTATAACTAAGTATTAAGCTAAATATAAGATATTCCAAATTCTTATATTTGTCAACAAGAAAGCCTTATTCTACAATGGAAAGGTTTCTTAAATAATGACACGATACCTTTTTCCAAAGTCACAAACTATCTTAAATTTAAATTTATAGAAATATAATTACCATAGGGACATCTTGATGAATTACTATCATAAAAAGCACTAAAAATAAATCATTTTATACTGCTGGATATAAACATTGACGCATCCTCATTCATAAATATGCGATTACCATGATAAAATGTTTTCATTTTGGATGACTTAAAACCTACTTCGGATAATATTTTTTTAAATCTTCATGGGAAAAACCGTTATGAACCTTTGGATGACTAATATTATCATTTTTATCAAAATCAACAATAATTAGCTTACCGTCAGTGTTTAAGATAGAAAACAATTCCTGTAATATTCCTTTCGTATCTGGAATATGAAGAAGGACCAAAGACATGAGAATAATATCTGCTTTTAATTCCGTAGTATTTTTCGTAAAATCGGAATAAAGTACGCTTGCGTTCCTAATACCTTTTTGCGCTATTTTCGTTTTCGCAACCTCCAGCATTTGTTCCGATGAATCCACTAGCAAAATCGAATCTACCGCGTCGGTTAATTCTAAACTAACGAGACCAGTACCACTCCCATAGTCGATTAAAGATTGGGATTTACTGTTTTCTAATTCTGTCCTTACTTCCTTCGCGATAACTTTCGCCAAATCTATTCTATCTTCTGTATCATATCTTTTTGCAAGCTGTTCAAATACATTCGTTTCCATCTTTCGCTCCTCCTACTTTAAATATTAAATATTAAAGCAATAATCAACCGTTAAAGTACAATTTAGCGTTGGATGCGTTGATTCAACATATATTACCAAACTCTTATAGCCCACCATAACGTCTTTTTCGATTTCTATATTCTTCTAACGCTTGTAGAAAGTCCTTCTCAGAGAAATCTGGCCACAGTATATCAGTAAACCAGAACTCCGTGTAAGCAAGCTGCCAAAGCAGGAAATTACTTAGACGTTTTTCCCCTCCGGTTCGAATAAGGAGGTCCGGTTCTTTCGTACCTGCTGTATATAGGTAGTCTGAAAACTTCTGTTCATCCAATTCTTCTAGTGGAAATTTTCCATTGTTTATATCCGAAAACATCTCTTTCATCGCATGTAAAATCTCGTGTCGGCTACCATAGTTTAGTGCAAAATTAAGCAAAAGGCCGTCATTATACCGGGTACGTTCCATTGCATCCTCAATGGCTTCACGTGTATGAGCTGGAAGCTTTTCCATATCCCCAACTATTTCTATGCGCACATTATTAGCAATCAGATCTGGTAGATAAATAGATAGAAACTCCTTAGGAAGCCTCAATATGAACTCAATCTCGGTCTTTGGACGTTTCCAGTTTTCTGTAGAAAACGTATAAAGTGTGAGAACCTTCACCTTGCATTTAACTGCTGTCTTAACAATTTTTACGACAGTAGACACGCCTTCTTTATGACCAGCCATTCTCGGCATGGCTCGCTTCTTTGCCCAGCGTCCGTTTCCATCCATAATGATGGCAATATGTTCCGGTATAGTATCATTCGGATAATGGACGAATCCTTCTGCTTGTTTGTTATTGAAAAAAGGTAGTTTCATTGATTTCCCTCCTTTCGAAAAGTTTTTTTATATTTCTATTCCCCCAATATGTCATGATGCTTTCTGGGAATCCTTTGATGTCCTGCTTATTCACTATCTTTATCCCTACGATATTCTAAGATTTCTCCAGGTTGACATTCTAAAGCCCTGCATATTCCCTCTAATGTGGAAAGTCGAATGGCTTTGGCTTTTCCATTTTTCAAAATAGATAGATTTGCCATCGTGATTCCAACCTTCTCTGAAAGTTCGGTAACGCTCATTTTCCTTTTCGCTAACATCACATCAATATTAATTACAATTGCCATTTCATTCACCTCAGACTGTTAAATCATTTTCTGATTTTATATCAATCGCTTGTTGTAAAAGTCTTTGAAGAACAGCTGCAAAGACCGCAATTACGATGGAAGCAAAAATCGGAATCATTCCAAATAAGATAAGACCTGGAGCATCATCTGACTGAGCCAAGAGAAAAATGAAAGGCATCATTAGTACATATAAGCTGCAAATGATAATTGCATCTTTCTTTATATGGCTTAATGCCTTTACAGACATTACCGAGAAAGCTTCATTCCTATCAATATAACCCAAAAGTCTAAAAGTCTGATAAAGAGCCATATAAAACGGGATTGTAGATAGATATATTCCAATTACAATCGGATATAGAATATGGGCATAATCTGGATTTACTGGATTCTTAGCCAAGTCATACATTCCCCATAATCCTAAAACAAGAACTGGGGTTCCAATAAGAACGACAGCTATCTTTAAAAAAAGTGTTGTTCCTCTTTTCATAAAAAAGCACCTCTCCTATTTATTATCTTATTGAAATTTACCATATAATTTATCGTTTTACAATAAATTTTTATTTAAATTTATACTTTTTTTATTGATAAACAGGTTGGATAATTATTTCAAGCTTATACATATTCATTTTTCTGCTAAAAAAGATTCTGTAAAAAAAGCAGTCCAATTCATTGTGAAGTGGACTGCAGAATAGTTTACTACATTTATTTTTCCAAGACATAAAATGTTAACCAATATCAATCCAATAACGCTGAACAATCTCCTTCCCATCTGCGGAAATCACTTCATTTTCTAACACTCCACCCACTTTTTGAATCGTTTTAGCAGAGGCGATATTTTCTTTATCACAGGTTATTAATACTTTACTTAGACCAAGTTTATTAGCTTCTATTAAGCTTAGTTGTAGCTGCTCTGTCGCATATCCTTTCCTGCGTTCTTCTGGATGAATGCTATAGCCAATATGTCCACTTTCCATCAACAATTCTGGCGTTAATCGATGGCGAATATTAACAAGCCCAATTAATTTCCCCTTGCTAATGCTTAAAAATTGAGTGGCAGGAACTCGATTTGGTGGTAGGTTATCGCCATTTTCCTGGCTAATTACTTTATTAAGCCATTCCTGAAAGTCGGTATAATTTTGCAAGGAGCTGCCGCCATAAGGGTGTTCTTCTATATGTAAAAATGCTGTTCTATATTCCATTAATTGTTCCCTATACCGCTCGGATGGTCTCACTAATTCCATTGAAATCTCCTTCTTTCTCTATCTATAGTTATTTTCTTTTGAGTTATAACCCTATTATTCTATATCATTTGTATACTTCATGGGCAATAACCCCGTTATCCTTTTTATTTCTTAAATTATTTTTCTATATTTTAACATACATTACCATTTCTTTTTGAATTTTTTAACATTGCCTTTTCCTTATATTCACAAGTTCAAAAAAGACCCCAATACGAGGTCCATTCATCATTTTTTAAGAGAATTACTCATAAAAAGCTCATCTACTGTGGTATCCAATACAAAGGCTATATCAAATGCTAATTGTAAGGTTGGATCATATTTATCATTTTCAATGGCATTTATTGTTTGTCTGGATACTTTACAAAGTTTAGCCAGTTCTTCTTGGGATAATTTTGCTAATTTCCTTAAATTTTTAATGTTATTTTTCATTTAATCACCATATTTTTTTCTGTAAACTAATAATGTTCCCAGATATATAACTAGAACCACCGTCAGAAACATTATCGGCGAAATTCCATTGCCAATAGAATAATTATTCCCCTGTAAAGATAGATATATGGACTCTGCCACTTCTAAAATTAGCATACCTGTAACTACGATAAATACATATGATTGAGCTTTCGTGTTGATAAACTTTCTTCTTTCATCACCTTTTTGAGAAAATGGAGCTATAAAAATCAAAATTCCGCAAACTAACAATATAGCTGAATACACAATTTTAACCCAATCCATTTTTAGTTTCCTCCTTACAAAATGTCAAAAGTATTTTACATTTGTTATTGTAGCATGCACACTAAATATGTCAAATACTTTTAACATTATATTTTTTATTACTTAATACATCAATCTTTTAGCCCTTACAATTCTGCTATCTATTAACTAAAAAATCGAGTACATAACCTTTGCACTCGATTTCACTTTTATCCTTTTTTCCCTTTCCACGAATCCTTCAGTGACACAATTCGATTAAAAATTAATTTATCTTCTGTAGAATATTTATCTACACAAAAATAACCGTGTCGCAAAAATTGGAACCTATCTTCGATTTTTGCGTCCTTCATCCAAGATTCAATTCGGCAATGGTTTAGTGTAACTTTAGAATTGGGATTCATTTTTTCCTCCCAAGTTTTTCCCGCATCTTTCACAATCATTTCGTCTTCAAATAATTTATCGAAAAGATTTACCTCCACTATTTCACTCTTTATAGCAGAAACCCAATGAATCGTTCCTTTTACTTTCCGCTCAGAAAATCCCGTTCCACTTTTGGTCTTTGGATCATAGCTACATTTTAATTCGATAATTTCACCTGTAACTTCATCTTTAATCACTTCATTACACTTGATGAAATACGCCCCTTTTAATCGGACCTCTGCATGTAAAGCTAATCGTTTAAACCCTTTTATTGGGACTTCCATAAAGTCTTCTTTTTCGATATAAATCTCTTTTGAAAAAACAACCTCTCTATTTCCTAATGCAGGATTTTCCGGATTATTTTCCATTGATAAAAGCTCTGTCTTGTCCTCAGGATAATTGGTGATCGTCACCTTTAATGGATTTAATACTGCCATCACTGTATTTACTTTTGATTTTAATTCTCTCCGAAGCGTACTTTCCAACATTGCTATGTCAGCTGTACTTTGATTTCTTACAAATCCAAGTTCATCAACGAAGGTGCGAATACTTTCTGGGGTAAAGCCTCTTCTCCTAAGTCCACGGATTGTTGGTAATCTAGGGTCATCCCACCCATCTACCAGCTTCCCTAACACTAATTCCCTTAAATATCGTTTACTTGTTACAACACCAGTTATATTCACTCTTCCAAATTCACGTTGTTTTGGCGCTTCCTTTATTTCTAGCTCAGTCAATACCCACTCATATAAAGGTCTGTGGTCTTTGAATTCAATGGAGCATAAGGAATGGGTAACACCTTCGATTGCATCTTGAAATGGATGAGCAAAATCATACATTGGGTAAATACACCAATCATTCCCGGTTCTATAATGACTAGCATGAATAATCCGGTAAAGAATGGGATCTCTTAAATTGATATTTGGGGAGGCCATATCAATTTTGGCTCGTAATACATGCGATCCTGTTGGAAATCCTCCATTTTTCATTCTCAAAAATAAATCGATATTTTCCTCTATTGTCCTGTTTCGATAAGGACTATTTTTACCATGCTCTGTAAGTGTTCCGCGGTATTCCTTTATTTGCTCAGGAGACAAATCACAAACATATGCTTTTCCTTTCTTGATCAAACTCAATGCTGCATGAAATATTTTATTAGAATAGTCAGACCCGTAAAAAATCCGTTCTTCTGGAGAATATCCTAGCCAATTAATATCCTCTATAATCGAATCCACATATTCCATATCTTCTTTTAAAGGATTGGTATCATCAAAGCGCAGATTAAAATTCCCGTTGAACTTTTGCGCAATCGCATAGTTCATATGGATGGCATATGCACTGCCGATATGCAGGTAACCATTTGGCTCAGGGGGAAATCTTGTGCAAATCGTTCGATTATATGCCCCATTTTGTAAGTCTTCAGCTACCGCTTTTTCCAAGCTATTATCTAACGCTACTTTCTCTTCCGTCATTTTAATCCCTCCATTTTTTTAGAAACGAACTATTTATGCCAATAAAAAAAATCCCACCCCCAAGACATTTAGTCTTGAGGACGAGATTTTATATCCGTGGTGCCACCCCAGTTTTTTAATATGTCGCCATATTAAACTCTTCAGGTACGGTAGTTACCTACTTATACCCTAGCTCTATAACAGGAGCACCTGTCACACTATCCCTTCATCATAAGTTCCAATGTGAATGCTCAGAGTCTTGGTTCAATAAGTAATTCTTACTCCTTTTCAGCAGCTGGGGCTCTCTTTAAAGAATTAGGTTATTTACTCTTCTCTTCATCGCTTTTGCTATTTTTTGGATTTAAATTATTCCTATGATAACAAGGTCTTTTCTGTTTGTAAAGGTAATATATTCATTAAATTAAAAAATAAACAAAAATCCATATCACAAAAATGCTCTTAGTCTTATATAAGACTACAATTTAATCCCCATATCTTTTGATTGGATAATATAATAATTATCCGATTCCCACTTATAATGACCCACATTAAAATCTTTTCGGTTGATTAAATCCTTGAAATCATGTGGGATAGTGCATTCCCAATTTAAATTTTCTATCTTAATAGGAAAATTGTCATCATTAGGATTGGGTGAGTGGATATAGACTGCATCTAAACCTGCCTCTTCTTCCACTAACCCTATCCATGATTGATAAGGTTTATCGAATGTGCTGAGCTTTTCTAATAAACTGTTATACAAAAAGATATGTGCTTTTATATGCTCTCTTCTTATTTTCCCGCTATGATTCCCATACCCGTAAAAATCAAGATGGGTATGCCAAGCATCAAACCAAGCATCTTGGCTAAAGTCTAAATCGTATTGCTCTGCGTTTAAGTCTCTCCACAAGTTGCGAAAATAACGCTTTTTTCCTCGAAACTTTTTCAAAAACAGTTGCCTCCTTTTGAACAAATTTATATTTGCCTATTTGGAACAATTGAAAAAGCCACATGGTTTTGATATTCCCAAACTGTCTATGTATCGGTCGTTCCATCTACAAATATGTTTAAAGAAATTCTTTAATATTGATACTTTCGTTACTACGGTATCAAAAAACATCGAAATTGTTGTAAACACATCTTTGAAAGGAAATGAGAATATTTCCCCCCTCTATCTTATAAATCCATCTGATCAACATTTAATTCGATTAAATTACCATCGGGATCTGCACAGAAAATCTGAGCAAATCCACTTATACCATATGGTTTTTCGATGATTTCTACATTATTCTGTTTTAACCAATTCAGCGTATCATAGTAGTTCTCTACTCGAAGTGCAAAGTGACCTTCTTTGCTATTTAGAGTTTTATTTGTTCGAATGGTTTGCGACTCAGGATAAACAATTAAGTGAAGTTGCTGATTCTCTATTTGGTACCAGGCACCTGGAAAATCAAAATCAGGACGTTGTAATTCTTTTAAACAAAGAATTTTCTCATAAAAATATTTGGCTTTTTCCAAATCCGTAACTGTAAGACTTACATGATGGAGCGATTTGTATTTAATCAAGATGCTTCACTTCCTTATTTATTTTTTCTATAAATAGACATCTCCCACTTTATGGAGATTTTAGAACAGCTAAGTCTGTAATAGTTCGACAATTACATTCAATAATCCTTTTCGTTTTACTTCCCATTTTTTAGAAAGGCACTTTTATTTCTTCATTCCATTTAACAGGAGAATAGTAAGTTATTCACTAGTTAAAATGGGCTTTTTTGTATCGATTTCGTATATTTTATAGCCTATTTCCCATTTATGATCTTTCGTGACTGTCATTGTACAAGAATAAGGCACTTTCTTACCATATGCATCCAGTTTAGGAATATCATCAAATGTAAATATTTCGTCTGTATCTAGCATTTTGAAGATTGCTTCAGCAGTGCGGCCTGATGTATCTATGTCAATAACACACTCTCCTTTCACCACATCATATTCTTTAAACAGCATATATTTTAGACTTGGCAAAGTGAAAGTTAACAGCAAAATACCTAATAACAAGACACCTATAGTTTTTGCTGCTTTCATTAAGGGAAACTCTTTATCGAAGTACATAACAACTATGTAATATAATGACCCAAAAACGAATAAAGCTCCAAGTAAGAGCATTATGAAATACATAACCATTTTCTAATATCCCTCTCTTTCATTGAGTATACGAGTGAACGGAGGAAATGTTTCAATTAATTTATTTTTACAGCTTATAAAAACTAAAGAATAGGATAAATCAAATCATATATCCGCTTAAAATAATAAAAACAGGCCCCTATTAGAGACCTGATTCTTCCCTTTATTAATTCGCTTTTTGCTTAACTTCCAAATGAAAAGAATAAATTTCACTAGCACCAATTAAGCGAAATCCTTTTCCTTGTACATAATCAAACTTTAAATCCTCATTAATATGCTTAATTGTTAAGGGATCTAAATAAATCGTTAAGCCATTATCTTCAAAGGCTGTATCGCCTTCTTGTGGAAAATCAACCGCTAAATCGAAATTATAAACATAGCTGCATCCACCGCTAAAGATTGTGTTTAACCGATAAACTGCACCTTCAGGAACTTCATAACTACGAAATTTTTCAACAGCAGCATCTGTGATTGTTACCTTCATTTTGCCATCTCCTACCTATTTTTACATCTTATATATACTATTCCAATATAAGAATGTAACTCATCTTACTTTCAGCATAATGGATTTCGCAAAGGGTTGCAAAAAAACTGCTTTCTGATGTATGGATAAAGAAAAATATTGAAAAAAAAGTTAGTTTTCTAGTAACTAATATCCGTATCGTTCTCCTTTTTTCAGATCTAACAGATGATTGTTAATCGAAACGGTATTTTCATTTTCCCACTTAACCTCTACATTTTCGATATTATCTTGATAATAGATTCTCTTTTTAAACCAAAGTGGACCGTTTAATTCTCCCCTAACTCCAAATGACCCCATTGCCCCGGCATCATATCGGTAAAAATCTATTGTGTTCGTTCCTTCAGGAGATTGTACTGTTTCCAAATGCTTGTTTGCTCCAAACCCAGAGGCAAATAATACAAACATGGTTGCAAGTAAGAATGCAATGGAAAGGCTGGCGGATAAAATGACCGTTAACCAACTTCTTGTCTTTGAGCGCCTATTTCTTTTATCTTTAAAACCAATAATAGCGAAAATAAAGGCTACTACACTAAATATAAGTAAAATATAATTTGGAGGTGCAATCAACCAAGTGTTGTTAATATTTGAATACAAGGAATAAGCTCCTAAGACTAAACAAACAAGTATTAAATATAGTGACCATACATTATAGCTCTTTTCCATAAAGCTCCCCCTATTTAAAATGTTCATCCATGCTATCTATTCATTTGTTAAATTTTCAAGTCTAATTCCGATCTAAAAAAAGCAGAACATAACTACCTGCGCCAACAAAAATAGCTAGTTTAATAGTGAAAAACATCCAAAATTCAAATGTTGTTAGTTTTCTTTGCTTTTTATTCCTTTTTAAATGCCAATAATAGAAAAAAGTGCATAGTAGTAGCAATACCACCGATAATTGATTGATTGTTTCTAATAGATTGATCATCATAAACACCTCTAACTAGTTGTTTAGATTTTACGGTTAGATATGTATGCTTTTATGAAAAAAACTTATTTTTTTATTGTATTTTACTTCGCTTCAAATGCCTATACAGATGGTCACTACCAATCAAAATTAAAATCCCCATCGCAACATTATTAACTATCATTTTGAAAGGATGAAGTCCTTCTAAATTATTAATCACCATTGCTGATAATATCAGTGTAAGAACAACGAAGTTTAAAATTTTGTTTTTCATAAGTAATTCACCCTCTTATTAAATCATTATCTTTAAATACTCCGGTTCCATTTTTACCTTTTGGCATATATTTTGTAAAAAAGGCTGCCATAATTAATAGAAAAACATTGATTAGCCAAACGGTAAGCCCTGTATACTTTAACCAATAAGCTAATAAACTGAATATACTTATAAGAAAAAAGCAAATATGTGTTAAAGCACTTTTAATTCCCGTTATTCCTGTATTTTTCCTCTTTTTAATTACGATAATTAGCGAAGAAACAAGAACGGTTATTAATATTAGTGATAAAATAGTCTTCAACCAATAGCATGCTCATACCTTTTCTATTTGTTATCTATTTATACGTTTTAGAACGTAATTAAGTTTCACGCAAAAAAAGCCAAGCCTTATCAACGATCAGAATTTATTATTTAATAGCTGGCTTTCTTACAATAAAAGTAACAGCATTTATTTTTAGCAATACTACCTTTTCATCACGGACAATTGTATATTCCAACGGTTTAACTACTTGGGACAACATTTCCCACCCTCTATAGATTCTATTTAGTGTATGTATCATATCTTCCGTTTTCTTATTTATTTCCATCATTGCATCTAACTTTTTATTCGTTGCCAGTTCGATTTCTTCTATCTCAGAATTAACAATCAAGCAGTTTATTCCATCATTTTTTGTTCCGACTGCCATCTGTTTCAATACATCTTCAAAAACCTCATCTGATTCGACGTGCTCCAAAGTGGACACAGCAACAATGAGATCAAATTCATTTTCATCGATTACATAATGGCCAATATCTGCCTTTCTCATTTCAATGATTCCTTCAACCTTATATTCTTTGCTATACCGTTTCAATTTTTCTAAAGCGGAATCTAATAGATCAACACAAATGACTTTCCCGTTCTTACCTTTAATTCTTGCGCAATGGGAATACTGTTTCTCCCGACAGCTGAACCTAAATCCAGTACCCGCATATTTTCTGTATTAGGAAAAAATCTAAAACAACTTTTACCGGCTTATATAACCACGATCCTTCTTCAAACAACTTATAATTTTCATAAAAATAATCATGGTATTTCTTTTCTTCTTTTCGGATTAAATCTAATCTAGACACATATAGCCCTCCATTCTTCTAATAACTTTCTCCATATACAGCTAATATTCAGAGTAAAATCCGCCTCTAGTCTTTTATTTAAATCCTCCCGCAACATACTGATAATTCAGATTTCTTTTAAACCCATCTTCCCAAATTTATTTAAAGTGGCAATCTTTGGCTTACTTTTAGCTATTACACTTAAATCTCCCTCATTAAATACGACAGCAACACCATCAGGAAGTAGTATATAAGTTTGTTGATTTTTCTTTAAACAAGCTTCTATTAATAGATCATCTTTAGTGGAGTAATGGCACCATATTGAATAATTTGCAACTAAATTTAATCCTGCATATACATAAAACGAGTAATTTTCACCACAAGAATGTAAAATATTATTTTTTCCAAGCACTATTGCCCCAGCACTTTGACCATATATTGTACCGCCGTTGTGAAAATATAAGCTTAGTAATTGATCAAAACCAGATTCCTTAAGATCATTTAATAAAGAAAGAGTGTTTCCTCCACCGATATAAACTGCTGAAAACTCGTTTAATTCTTCTATTGTTTTCCCATTGATATCTGTCCACATTGTTATATTATGGATTCCCAAAGGACGAAACATTTTCTCTATATAGACTAAACTAGATTCATATGTTCTTACTTTCAAGTCTCCTGCTATAGGTAGATATAATAACGGTTTGTCCTTATTGATCAATTGCACAAAATACTGATTAATTTCAAAGGTCTGTTTTAAATCTCCACCACCGGACAATATTATAATCCCCATAAATTTTGCTTCTCCTTAAAATAAAAATATTCTATCTTACAATGATAGTAATTAATTGATATATCTAAAAAATCTTTTTTATCTGATTCAATGAAAGTACCGCATACTTTCTCCCATTCTTTCCAAATATTCATTTTCTGGTTGCGAATATATTAATTCTCGTTTTGATAATGCTCTAATGCACCATCACCATTTTTTATGTAATATTCTCCATTACTATTTCTTTTCCTATTTTTATTTTAATAGAAATGACATGAATTATAAATGGAAGAATGGGTACTGGCTGATTTAAGTAATAGGATATGTTATTATTCAATGTTAATTTCTAGTAACGGGAGAACAAATGAGCGGAGAAATACTGATTAACTAATTAAAAAAGTCGAAATCCAAAGATTTGGCTACAATAATGGAAAAACCATCTTCATTTCTTTATAAAAGCTAAACTTCTCGGCTTTTTTAACGGCTTTACAGAGATAGGAAAAATGGCAATTGTGAATGGAAGAATACACAACAAATAATATAATACCTGGAATCAAGCTTACTGTTACAAATCCAATTCATAATATTTAAATGAAGCCACATACTAAAAACGGAGGTGAAAAATATGAAAACGAAGGATAATTTTTTAGAAGGCGCTAAAATCACGGACGATGCTCATACATATGGGCCGACTAATGGGGGGAGTGAAAAACACCATTCTCCTCAATCTGTTCCAAATAAGGAAGCAGCTAAATCAGGCAAACAACAGTAATAGAACACAATCATCTATGGAAAAGAAAGCATGATCAAGAATGATTATGCTTTCTTTTTCCATTGTTATCGTAGGAATAATTCGATCTTCCATTACACATATCTCTTACTTTTCAATCATTGACAGCAATACTTTTTCCATTTCTTCTTTAGACATTGTATCTGCAGTTAAGATGATTTTATATCCTTTTTCAGGTACTATTACCCTCATCCCAACAAACGGCCATTCATCACTAGGGGAAACATAATCCACCTGAAATCCATTTATAAAATAAGAATCAGGCTGTTCAAAAAAACCGGACTCTTCCATTTCTAAATCAGCTTTTTGATTTACATTTAGCTGTTGGGTTGAAATTCTAGACGCGCCATCGCTATATTCTAATGAAACAATCGGTTCTTCCCCTTCCTTATATATAGCAAAGCTTTCATCTACTTGTTTATATCCTTCTGGTAGATAAGTAGGTTTTATAATAGGAAAACTTGCGAATACCTGTGCTTCCTTAAGAGCAAATTTCTGTTCATAAGTACTTTGTAATTCTTTAATTTCATGTAGTCTTTTAGCTTCTTTGCTATCTGGCTGTCGATTTTCTTTATTTATCTTTTTCCATGTCTCAGCCTGTTCTGTATACAATTGACTATACTGTTTGAATTCTTCGTTGGTTAAATTCTCCTTCGCTATTTGCATGCTGCGCTCAAAGAAATCTAATTCTCCTTGAGTTTCTTCGGGATATGCTTTCATTAGATTCTCTTTCGACCCAAATAGCTGACTAATGAAAGATTGTGCAGCATCTGCCATGTGCGAAGCACCAAAAGCTAGACTCGCTCCAATTATCATTAACGAAGCTACAGATGCAAGTACCCACTTAGGGTAGTTTTTCTTTCGCTTTTCTTCTCTATCTAATTCCTGATCTATTTTTTCGAATGTTTCTTTTTTAAACTTTTCCAGATTCACTTCATGCTTAAAGTACATCTTTGCTAATCTTAATTCTTTTTCTTCCATTTCCATCCTCCTTCATTCTATTACTTAATAATTGACGACCTCTAGCAAGTCTAGATTTTACTGTGCCAACTTTAAGATATAAAACGTCTGCTATTTGCTGAATCGATAGCTCTTCAAAATAGAAAAGTGTAATAGGCAAACTATAAGGTTTCGGTAAATCATAGACAGCATTATGTATTTCTTCTTCCTGTACACTTCGGAGATAGGAGTCTTCACTGCTTTCTTGATTCATTTCCGGTAAAAAATCAGATATAACTTCTCGCCAAGATTTTCGAAACGAACTATTGCATTCATTTATTACAATTCTCGCCAGCCAAGAGAATGGCTCTTCCTTATTCTTTAATTGATCCATCGAATAAAATGCCTTAACAAATGCTTCTTGTACTTGATCTTCTGCTTTTAACCAATCTTTCGTGTATGTATATGCAAGCCTAACAAGACGTTGCGTATACTGGTCTATCCATAACTCTAGAACTTCTTTCTTATCCAAGAATTAACCTCCTTATTCAATATCTAGTTGACGTCTTTCATATGTAAGATGTCTTTTCTTTAGGAAAGGTTCCCATTTTTTAAAAATAAAATCTCGCATCTATCATAATACTAATTCCCTTTATCAATATTTTCCATTATAATTCAACTTACAAATATATACATAGGGAGAGTGTAGAAATGGAATCTTTTCAAAATGGAAAAGACAATTGGAATGCGGATTTATATGATGATAAGCATTCGTTTGTTTCAAAATTTGGAAATAATTTAGTAGAGTTGTTAGATCCAAAGCCTGGCGAAACGATCCTCGATCTTGGCTGTGGAACGGGTGATTTAACGAATACCATCCATAATTTTGGTGCTGAGACTTTAGGTATCGATAAATCGGAAAATATGGTGAAGAAAGCATTCAATAAATATCCTCATTTAAAATTCTTGGTTCAAGATGCAACAAGCTTACATTTTCCTAGCGAATTTGATGCAGTATTTTCTAATGCGACTCTGCATTGGGTACACCCTCCTGTCAAAGCATTAGAAGGAATCTATCAAAGTTTAAAAAAAGGAGGAAGATTTGTTGCCGAATTTGGTGGCAAAGGGAATGTTCAAATAATAACAGATGAAATAATACGTCAAATAAAAGGAGCAGGATTTCCGTTTAGCGAAGAACAATTCCCCTGGTTTTATCCAAGTATTGGGGAGTATTCACATTTAATGGAAAAAGTCGGATTTAGGGTTACCTTTGCGCAACACTATGATCGACCGACTCCATTAGATGGAGACAATGGCTTGAGGAATTGGATTACTATGTTTGGAGATCTTCTGTTTCATGGTATTTCTATAGATGCTAAGACCGAAATCATTTCAAAGGTTGAAGAAAATGTAAAAGATAGATTATATATAAAAGGAAAATGGATGGCAGACTATAAAAGGCTCCGATTGATTGGTGTGAAAGAATAATAGGGAATCAATTAAAAAACAGATTTCATTTAAAGATAGACTAAAATAAAACGAAAATGGAGATGTATTCATGGCAACAATTGAAGACTTTTTAAAATTGGATATCCGTGTTGGCACTATTATAAAAGCAGAACTTTTTCCAGAAGCACGTAAGCCTGCTATAAAATTAGATATTGACTTTGGAGAAATTGGCATTAAACATTCTTCTGCACAAATTACACAACGATATACACCAGAAGCACTTATTGGTAGCCAAGTAGTTGCAGTGGTAAACTTCCCAGCACGACGTATAGCTGGTTTTAAATCTGAAGTATTGGTAATTGGAGGTGTCCCGGAAGAAGGTGATGTGGTACTTTTAAAACCAGACGTGCCTGTAAAAAACGGAACACCGATAGAGTGAAGATTCAAATAAAAATGGTAAAGACCGCTTGAACAAGTCGGTCTTCTTTTTACTGAATATACTGTTATTTCAATATACTTAAGGTAGATATTTGAATAGTTATACTAAATTTGCCCTTTCATAGAACTCAATCGGACCTGCTTCGTCAATAATGATAGATTCATAGCCCATTTCCTTCATCTCATTTAAACATAAATGCAGCAAAGTATATCCAATACCTTGTGCTCGATTAGAAAGAGCGACTCCCATTGGTCCAAATAATCCCTTTTTTCTTCCTACTACATCAAAGCAAGCAAAACCAATTATGCTTGTATTATCGAATGCAATAAAAATAGGAATTTCGTTCATAAATAAACCATTTTCGATTGCTTCCATCCATCCATTTCCAAATTCCATATTCACAAAGCGTTTTAATAAAGCAACATCTTTTCTTGTTGCTTTTCTATACGTAATCTTGCTTGATGGTGGATGTGGAAAAGAATACTCTTTTAATGAAACAGTCAAATTCCTTGGATAAGCAACTATTTCTAGGATACTAGCTATATCAAACGCTTCAAATATTGCACTTGTTAATTGGTCATTACTTTCCAATATCCCCTCAAACAAATGTCCTTCATTTATATAAATCTGCTTAAATCTATTCATTCGATTACTTGCAAACTCAAAAATATTTTTCGTAGAATGAGAAATATTTACTTGAAAATGTTCAAACGGAATTCCTTGTTCGTTTTCCCTTACACTTGGATTCTTTAATTGTTCCCTTACTTTAACTATAAGATCGGGACATGTATTATGTATTTCAGCACACACTCCTGTTTTTTCATGCAAAATACCAAATAACAGATGAATGGGGTACATAATCGTATTTGTCCTACTAGCTTGCTTTTCTGCTTGATGTAGAATTCTTAAAGATCGTTCTGTGAATTTCAATACCCTCTTCCCTCTCTCAATCGTTTCTTTTTCTATTTTTAAGAAAGCTTCTTTGATAAATCCATCATATTATCAAAGCCCAGCTGTTCATAAACCGTTCGTCCAGTAGAACTGGACCATAATCTTGCTCGTTTTGCGCCTTTTTGTTTTAGCCATAAACAAACTTCATCTACTAACTGAGAAGCTAAACCATTTTTCCGATATTCTTTCATCGTATATACCGCTATCACCCAGCCAAAGAGACTTTGTTCTTCTGCAAGTGGAAAGGCATACTCTGTTCTAATTAAACCGCCTGCACAAGCAACAATCTTTTCATCGTCGTTATCTAAAGCAACTCTAAACATTAAATTGCCTAATTCAAATTCCTTTAGAAATATGTTTTTCACTTCTTCAATCCGCCGAAGATTTGGCTTTGGTATTCCATCTATTTCTCCCATTTCACAAGCCATTTTATACCAGTAGTCTGTCATAATACTCAGCTCGTCATAAGTAGCCCATCTTGTTTCAAACATAGTTAACCTCCTAATTAATATTATTTATAAAAGGAATAGGAATAATCCAATAATGGCAATTACCAAATAACATATTGTTCCGATAGCTTTCACTTTGCGATTCACATCTGTTTTTTTCTCTAAATTATGTGTATAGTCATACATAACCCATAAAGAAATTAACGGAATAATTCCTACCAAATAATTATCTATATGAACGATTATATACACTGCCACTATTGCAAATGCACTATTATATAATATCGTTCTCAATCTCTTCCCTCCTAAATTAATTACTGCTTCGTATTAAAGCATTTTTCACAAATTAATTTCCCTTCATAATGTATATAAGCTTTTATTTCCGTCATCCCTTTTCGCTTTGGATAGAGCATTTTCACAAAAACAACTTCATTCCCTTTAATATGTTTGCCACAATAGGAACATTGGGGTTTTAGTTTAAACATCGCTGTTCCTCCCTATATAATTTATCTACTATTTACTACGGACAATAGCTATTAAAAGTTCCGTTTATCCCCATTTAGACTAAGCTCAAATGAAAAATGCAGACACATATGTTACATTTAAGTTATTAGAATTCAAATTATTCAATCAATGAAAATTTCTGTAGGAGGTGATTATATATTGCTTTTACTTATAGCAATTGTATCGATCGTTATATGGTGTACGCTATCTCGAGAGCTTGTAAAAACTTCAGAGGAGAAGAATAAATTAAAAAACAAGCGTAAAGTCATAACTTTAATGTCTGCCGGTACCTTATCAACCATTATTCTGACTATCTCCCTTTTTCAAAATTTCCAATTTTAAAATCCGCTTTACACAGAACTTCCAAAGTTACGGGAGTTCTCTTTTTTTGTCAAACTATAGGCAAAAAAGCATTACCACATATTGCAGCAATGCTTTAATTAGCCATTTTATGAATTATTCTTTCACTACATAATGAAGCTCTACAAACTGATTAAAGGTTCTTAATCTTTTCAAAGAAAGGTCTAATTGATAATCCCCCTCTTTAAATAACGGAATTCCATTGCCTAGAATAGTTGGAGCTATTGTTACAATGATTTCATCAACCAATTTTTCTTTCATAAAAGAATATAATAGTTCTCCTCCACCAACAATCCAAATCGATTTTCCCTCTTCGCTTTTTAGCTTATCAGCAAATTTAGTGACATCTTCATTAACAAATTTTACATACTCTGTATCCTCAATAGAAGACTTTGTATATACATAACAGTTTTTGTTTTTATATGGAAATTCCCCTCCTTCTTGGTTCATAATCCAATCATAAGTCCTTTTACCAAGCAAAATGGTATCCACAGTTTCATAAAACTCGCTAATTCCGTTATCCCCTTCCCCTTCTACTTTGAATAGCCATTCAAGAGAGTCGTCTTTCGTCGCAATATATCCATCTAAGCTTGAGGCAATAAATAATACTAATTTTCGTTTTTCACTCATAAATTCCCCTTCAATAATGACGCCTTTTCATAAATAGTAGAATTAAATGTCTTTTTCCATCAAAACATTCGTAGTCTCATACCCTACTTTCTCATATAATCCTCGGGCTACTAGATTATGACCAAAAACATGGAGACCTATTTTTTTCAATCCGACCTCCTGCCCAACCATCTCTATTTGCTTTAGTGCTTCTTTGGCATAGCCATTCCCTTGGTATTTTTCTCTTATATGTATATCATAGATAAACCCTAGTTTTTCAGACTTTTGTGCGAGCCAAATAACGCCAACTGACTCGTCATCCTTTCGAATCGTGTATAAGAAATTCCGCTCCGTCTTTTCTCCTTGCGGCAAAAGTTTTGCATATTCCTCTTCCGCTTTTCTTATGGATTCTTCCTGCTTCCAATTTCCTGACAAAACTTTTTCTTGTGCATAGGTTTTAATTGCAGAAGATAGATATGTTTTATATTCATCAGAATTGATTAAATCTAATTTAATCATTGCTTATCACTCCCCCTTCACTTTTTATTCTAGTTTTTAACAATCAATTCCTGCTTTACCTAGCTTGGAAAAAATTTAAATAAGGAAAAAGCGATCCTTCCTCATGAAAGAATCGCTCCGTCTGTTATATAGCAACAGAAATTATTTTTCCGATGTCTCTGTATTTTTGCGATTTTTAACACCTTTACTCGTGTAAGGCTTGTTACTCTTTTTTTTGTTTGCACTAGCTTGCCAACGATTCCAGCCCTTCTTATCTGTTCCTCTGCCTGTTCCGCCCTTACCTTTTGCTTTACTCATAGAATCAACTCCGATTTTCTTGTCCATTTACGTATCTATCATTAGTTAGTCTTATCCTTTTATTATGGTAAAAAAACATACATAATGAACTATAAGTATATAACAAGGAGTTAATGTTTGAAACAATTAATAATTTTTGTATATGATAATAAACTTTTTTTCTTCCACCAACCATAACATATTACAAAAGAAGCACTATTCTTTCTTAGATTAAGCACTCGTTCCTTTATACTTCACTATTGTTTTTCTTTCCAGCAATTACAACTCTATATACATCATAAGTAGTAAACACAACCACTATTCCCCAAAAAAAGATACTGCTACCAATCGAATTATCACTAAATAAGACAATAAGGACGACAATCCAAAAACCGACCAATGAAACTATTCTGTTAACCATTTCAGATTTAAACATTTTTTTCACACCTTTTTGATCATTATGAATACTTATATTAGCTGCTATTCGCCTTATATTTTATACGTTTGTTGAACAAATAGGTTTCAAAATGTTTGTTCGAATTTTCATTATCCACTTTTAATTAAATTTGCCAATTGTAAAATCATGAATAATCTCGACCACTTCAATTTTTCCATTGATCAAAAGCGCAGGTAGCTCATTTTTCTCGTTTCCTTTCCAATATTGCCGAGCCTGTTCTATTTTTTTGTGGAAAGGTGCAGCCTCTATAGTTGGCAATAGTTCCCCATCTCCTTCAAAATAATTCCCCATCACACGAAGCTTAACAATCTGTAATACATTGCGGTTATAGGAATCAAATAATGCTTTCCATTTTAGAACTTCATCATAACTTTTCGCAGCATATAAACAAGCCAGCCTGGAAGGATAATCTGGATATTCCTGTAGCCTAACCATTTCGGTTATTACTTCTCTAATCGCTCTCATTGTATGCCCCGCATACTGAACAACAACTTCGGCATTTTCTTTATCTAAGTGTAAGCCTTCTTCTGAATAATAATCATTTAAAAGTTGCATACAATCATTGTTTTGATCATTTAAATGTTCTCTTTCAAAAAGAAATGATATAAAGTGTTTTTTTGGTGTTTTTCAAAGTTAATGACCTGTCCATGCGTCATTTTTTTATTTGTGACAAGATGATAGGCAGTAAATTCTTTCATGTCTCCTCCTCCTGTTTAAGACAAATTAGTATCATCAGAAAACAATTACCACTTTTTAGTTTCTTTCTCCCTTTTCAATGATTCTAGAATTTCCTTGTTTTGCTTCGTTACTTTTCCTAGTTTTACTTCTATTGATAGACAAGTAATAACTACTATAACTATTCCAATCGATATGATAAATATCATATATACACTGCTTTTTTCTTTATATTATTTTACTCATCTACTATATGCTAAAAAGAAATGTATATCCCCTCAAAGGACAACCTTTGTAAAATGTTCAACTATTGGAAAGGGATCATAAAAATGATGTAGCTGCTTTTTCCAATCCTGATATTCATTCGATTGTCTTAATACGAACGCACTGGAGATATTAGATGAAGATACATATTATTTCCAACAGGTTCTATTAATACCGGTCTCATAGAACCTCCAAAACTTATTCTTACATCTTCTTCCATTATTACATTTAAAGCCTCCGTTAGAAAGCTTCCATCTAAAGAGATACTTAATTCTGTCTCTCCATCAAGCTTTTTTATAATTTGTGTTTCCTCTATTTTTCCTATCTCAGAAATGTTTGAGGTGATTTTTAATTTTGAAGCCTCTTTTATTTCCAAATAGACATTATTATTCTTCCATTCACTTGCGAATAGGCAAGCTCGGTCTATTCCTCTTAATAGCTGCTTTGTGTTAACTATAATTATTGTCTTTGCATTGTTGGAGAATAATCCTGAGATATTTGGATAGTTTCCTTCTATTAATCTGGAATAAAGAGAGGTAGTATTCGATTTAAATACAATATAACTGTCTGATACACAAATATCGATAATTTTAGTTTCATTATGTAATAATTTTCTAAGTTCCTTGAGGCTTTTACTTGGAACAATAAATGA
Organism: Niallia sp. HCP3S3_B10; assembly: GCF_052064465.1. Lineage (NCBI taxonomy): Bacteria > Bacillati > Bacillota > Bacilli > Caryophanales > Bacillaceae > Niallia > Niallia sp. HCP3S3_B10. The sequence continues at coordinate 93,739 of NZ_JBQHVO010000008.1, forward strand.
ACCACTTAAAGTAGAATCGATTGTAAGCTCTCTACAAGCTAAGCGATGAGAATTAGTGGCCACAAATGTTAGTTTACTTTCTTTAAATATCATATTAACGCCAGTGAACACTGGTCTTGCTTCACTTTTTGATACTGCAAAAGCTGTCTGTTTAATCATATCTAATAAATCTTTACTTTGAATTTTAATATGTCTCTTTTCATCTATTTGTGGAAGTCTTGGATATTCGTCTGCATGGTAACCATTAAGAGCTGTAATAATTTCCTCCGCTTTCAGGGTAGCAATTTGCTTCTTGTTTACTGTTAGATGGATTTTATCCGGTAACTTTCTCACTAGTTCACTTAAATATTTGGCAGATAATACGACACTGCCAATCTCCTTTACTTCTAACACATTGACTCCATCCATTTCCAAAGGAATCACTTTTTCAATAATAATATCTGCGTTACTTCCTATAACAATTACAGATTCTTTATTTGCGATAATTTTTATGCCTGAAAGAATAGGAAAAGGGGTATTCTGTGATACTGCTTTATTTACATCTGCTATCGCTCTGTTAAAGGTTTCACTATCAATAATAAATTCCATTATATTCAACACTCCAAAATAATTGATAAATAAACAATTCGACATTTATTGCCAATTTCCTTGTTCTTTCTTCCCTCTCACATTACCTTTCAAAAAAAACGAATAATAAAAACTACCAAACTGGTAGTTATAATCTTGTAACAATCAAATTCTATTTTTTAAAACATCTAAATGAAGAGGATAGGTGCTATATGCGACTATTTTATTTTTGTATTTTTTCACAATATCTACATGATCGTGATAACTATTTAAGAATAATTTTATATTCTTATTTCCTTTTTTCGTATGAATAATGAGGGAATACTCAGCATTATTTGGATTGAGGTATGTTTCTTCACTTCCTGGATATAGACTATATTTTTCCCTGACAATCGCTTCATTAAATAGTTTTATTATCGTCTCTTTATTCTCCCCATCTACCTTCCTCTCGTTGTAGATGATTTCCGTCTCCAAATCATTAAGTTTTAAATGCATCTTATATTTATCCAAAAGCCAATCTACCACTCCAGTTGGTAAGCACGTCATTAAAACTTTTATCATACAAAATAGGGCTAATGCTATGATAGAAATCCAGGTCATTCTCATTCACTCCATACTTATTCAATTAACATTTCTACGATATTAATATTACTAAATTTCTCATTCACATTGACCATCCAATTATCATATAAATTGACCATCCACTTTCAAATTATGCTGACTTCTCTATAAAAAATGATGCAAAGTTGTTTTGCATCTCATCTGTATTATTCTCTACTGGACTTTATTGCTTCTGCAAACCTTCTTATCCCCTCATCAATATTGGTTTCTTTTTCTTTCGCATAAGTAAATCGAACATAATGAGAGTTGGAACCCATAGTGGAGCCTGGTGCATAAATAACCCCATTTTTTAGCGACTCCTCCAATAAACGGTTTTCGTTGACTTCATTTATTATTTTACACCACAAATGAATCCCGCCAGTTGGAATGATGAATTCTACTTTTCCTTTTAAATAGGTATCTAAACTTTCGATGATTTGATTTCTTCTACTTTCGAGTTGTTTAATTAAATGATTTAAATGGGATACAAACGAAGGCGATTCTAGAAAATCGTTTGCTATCCATTGGGAATAACTCGAATGTCCAAAATCAACCTGTTGCTTAGCATCGGATAATCTTTCAATCACTGGCTTTGGACCAATAATCCAGCCAATTCGAAGTCCAGAAGCAACAATTTTAGAGAGCGAGCTAATATATAAAACATTCCCATTTTCATCCATCGATTTCAGCGGAAAGACCGGTTTTCCAGAAAAAGAGGTTAAACTATATGGATCATCCTCTACTACTGGTATGCCATATAGGGAAGAAATTTCTAAAATCTCCTTCCTCCTTTTTTGACTGAGGGAAATGCCAGTTGGGTTTTGGAATGCTGGGTTTAGAAATATCATTCTAATCCTGTGCTTTCTATGTAACGAGATTAAATCATCAGGTTTTATGCCGTTTTCATCTGCTGTCAATAAATAGCTTTTAACTCCTGCTGATTCAAATAATGGCAGACTATAATGATAAGAGGGATCCTCAATCGCTACCGCATCCCCGGGTTTAAGCAAACATTGAATGATTAAATGCAAAGCTTGTTGGGCTCCAGATGTAATCAATATAGAAGACGGGTTCGTATGCAAACCACGATATTCCTCCATATGATGGGCAATGGTCTTTCTTAGCACCTCGCTACCTTGTGGATGATCATAGCCTAATGACCCAATATAAGAGCGATCAGAAGTAATTTCCCGTAGCGATTTTAAAGGAAAAAGATCCTCTGAAAGTTCTCCACTAGCTAAATTGATCAAATGATGATCCACCATCTCTTTTCGTATCCGTTGCATGACAGGTACATTAGGCAGAAAAGATCCAGCTTCAATATAGCGATTCCAGCTGGGCACACGCTTTTTGGTTATTCCCCATATATCCTTACTGATTGTTGTTCCACTGCCGCGTTTTCTTTCAATTAATCCATTTGACTCTAACTCATCATAGGCTGCAACTACTGTACTTCTATTCAATTCTAGCAATTTTGCTAAAGTTCTTTCAGATGGCAACGGCTTGTCTAAAGGAAAAGATCCATCTGCGATACCATTTTCAATAAACTCAGCTAGTTGCCTATAAATTGCTTTTTTTATTTGTCGATTAGGTTTCCACTCCATTGCCTCCACACTTCTTTACCTCATATTGCATCCATATAGGACTGCTATCACTGCTATCTAAATTATATTGTTTTCCATTATAACTTAATATTCTCCCTTTAAACAGCTATAGTGCTTTCCTTTTTTCCTATAGAATATTTCCCTACTTTTTACTAATAAAGCTCAATATATTTTCCATCCCCATAAATCTCTTCTCCAGATACCTCTGTCCATTCTTCGGGGGTAAGACTTGTATGCGAGTCTAAATAAGCTTTTACTAAATGATATCCCGCGTTATACCCATAATTCTCAGGAAGTTCGTCCCCTCCATAGATTATTTCATAGGCACGGTATCCATCATAAAAATTCAATTCAGGCTCTACTAGTTCCCAATATTCTGTTAAGAAAGGATAGCTTGGATCTTCATACGAATTACCAGGGTAAACAATGTTTTCAAACATCACTGCTTTTCCTTCTAAAACTAAAATATCCAATACTGTATCAGAGCTTTCTCTATTAAAATAATTTTCCGTCCAAACACTATGATGGTATTCATGTGCTATTCCAACCTTCAAAAATTCTTCATCAAAAAATAACGTGTAAAGAACACTGATTTTCCCTGTTCCTTCGGTTACCATTTGTGGCAAATCAGGATCGTATGGAGTTGGATAAATGCATACATCTGTAGCTTTGTTTGATGGAATATAATTAGCGGATTCTATTAATGCTTCTTTAATAGCATTATTTATTTTTTCCTCATCCATTGTATTTATAATCGCGTTAACAAGTTCCATGTCTTCTGGAGGCTCGACTGAATATGTTTTCCCACTTCTTTCAAAGTATTCCCCATCCTGGTAGCATGCTTCAAAAACCGGTTCAATTACTTCTTCTTCAAATATTTGCTCTTTTGGAATAGTTGAATCCTTTTCTATCCTTTTTTCATAGTTGTCATATAGCTTATAAACATGAATAATATTAAATTCTTGATTTGTTTCAGGATGATTGTACGAATAAATCAACGTTTCATCTAAAGTTTTTTGATCAAATGATATCAGCACTGTACAAAAAAGTAAAACAATAAAAACACCAAATAAACGCATAAAATGTCTCCTCAATAATTACAAAGTCCAACAGATAGTAAATAGGTTTTTTAGGTAAAAATATGGGGAATTATTTTAATCTTACCAGTGTACTTGGAGCTTATTTCCATTTGGGTCATAAAAGTGGAAAAAGGTGTGACCATTATCTTCTTTTATATCCTCCACCTTAACTTGATTATTAATTAAGTGTTGATGAAATTTAGATAATTCTGGACTTGTAAAACCAATGCTAAATTCTTGTTTATTATCAATTGTAAAATGTGCAAATGTTTCATCCTCAGTAGGAACTAAGATAAGTAAAAAAGGTCCTTCATTCACTTTTATAATGGCAAGTTCCTCTGTATTGTTTAGCAACTGCAGCCCTAGTACATCTCTATACCATTTTGCAGACAGTTCTAAATCTTTTACAGGAATTCGAATATAATGGACTTGTTCAATAAATGATTTACTCATAGCCTTCTCCCCTTTATTTAATCCGGTATATCTATATTCCCTTTCTATATCCCTATTTCCTTCCGATAATTGAATTAAATTAACCCTATCTTTATCGGAATGTTACCGGTGAAAGAACAACCGTTTGAAAAATTCAATAAACATTATTCATTTACAAACAAAAAAGTCCATTCCTTAGAAGCTAATCTATTCCTTAGGAAATGAACTTTTTCATCTTATTATTTTTTTCTAATAAAAGTCAATCCAATCGCTACAACTGATAAAACAATCGCGATAATGGAAAGAATCATATTTACATTCGTACCTTCATGTGCATGCTCGGTATCCTCGTCTGAAGCATGATGATCATCTGCTGTGTCATCTGTTGCTTCATCCGTTCCATGGCTATGTCCATGACTATCAACCGTTTCATTGGATTGAGCAATACTTGTAATAGAATGAGGTAATTCAGAATCACTGTCTCCTGTCCACTCGACAATGCTGCCATCTGCATAGTATTGGAATGCATCCCAGGCAATATCGCCAGGCTCTTTAGGATTTTGTGCTCTAAAGGTGAAGTCGCGGTATTGACCAGCTTTAATTGCCGTATCTTCTGATTCCGCTTCCCAAGTAACTGTAGCAACTTTCCCATTATCATCTGTTGTTGTAGTCGTCTTCCAGCCATCCACTGGTGCATACATTTTGAATTCCACATTTTCCGGAATCTTGATTGTAACTTTGGTTGTATCCACATTTTTTTCAACCGGTATTCTTACTTGATATGTTTCCCAAGCCTCTGTAGTTGATTGAGAAGGATTTACTGTCACATGAGCATTCACTGGTAATGCAATGAAAAAGACAGCTGCAAAAGCAACTAGTACCGATAATAATTTCTTGTTATGTATCATTTTTAAATCTCCTTTACTTTTTTACTGATTCCATAAAGAGAGGTTAACACTATCTCTCACGTGTTAACCTCCTTCATCATAACAAATCAAGTAACTTCATTCAAAGATAAAATAGCTGTTTTTGTGTCTATTCTGTGAACGTTTTATATCAAATGTATTTTTAACGAGCTATATCCTATTTTCGCCAAAATAAATCCTTTTTAATCTTCTACATCGCTTCAGGAGCGGATATACCTAGCAATCTTAATCCTTCTTTTAAAACAAGTGTTACTGCGTATACCAATGATAGTCTCGCTTGTTTCTCATCGTTTTCTTCCAAGATTTGAACATGTGCGTAGTATTTATTAAATGCTTTCGCTAAGTCGATAACATACTTGGCGATTTCAGAAGGATCATAATGCTCCATTGCTCTTTCCACACTTGTTGGAAAGTACATTAAACTCTTCACAATTGGAAAACTTCCATGATCCCACTGTAAGGCAGTAATGTTAGCTGGTTGGAAAAATTGTCCTTTCCGTAATAAGGAACACGCTCTTGCATGTGTATATTGGATATATGGTCCTGTTTCTCCTTCAAATTTAAGCATATCCTCTAAGGAAAATTCTATATCTGTTAACCGATAGTGCTTTAAATCATGAAAAATGATTGCCCCAGTTCCAACTTGCTTTGCTACTTCTTCTTTCTTTTTTAGAGAGGGGTTTTTTTCTTCGATATTTTTCTCTGCCAACTCGATTGCTGCTTGAAGTACCTCCTCTAATAGCACCACTTTCCCTTTTCTTGTAGACATTTTCTTGCCTTCTTTCAGCATCATACCAAATGGAATATGAGCCATTCCTTTTGCCCAATCATAACCCATTTTTTCTAATACTTGAAATAACTGCTTAAAATGGAGAGTTTGTTCATTGCCTACCACATATAAGCTTTTCTTAAAATGGTAAATATCCTGGCGATAGATCGCTGCCGCTAGATCCCGTGTTGCATAAAGAGTTGCTCCGTCGCTCTTTTTGATTAAGCATGGCGGGAAGTCTTCAAGCTCTACCACCTGTGCCCCTTCTGATTCGACTAAAAGCTGCTTCTCCTTTAATAACTTGACAACAGCTTCCATCTTGTCGTTAAAAAAAGCTTCTCCATCGTTTGAATCGAATGTTATTCCTAATAGTTGATAGATTTTATTAAACTCTTTTAACGATTCCTTTCGAAACCATTTCCAAAGTATTGTCGCTTCTTCATTTCCCTGCTCCAAATAATTAAACCATTTTCTCCCTTCCTCATTTAAGGCAGGATCTTTCTCGGCTTTCTCATGGAACAGAACATATAGCTTTAATAATTCTTTAATGGGATTTTTCCTTACTTCCTCTTCTATTCCCCATTTTTTATAGGCAACAATTAATTTCCCAAACTGTGTCCCCCAATCACCAAGATGATTAATGCGAATGGGGGTATAGCCATTTTTCTCTGCAATAAGTCCAATGGCATTCCCGATAACCGTTGAACGCAAATGCCCCATTGAAAATGGTTTGGCAATATTAGGAGAAGACAAATCAATTGTCATTACTCCTTTATCTTGCTGGATATCGCCATAATGCTCCTTTTGTTCAAGTATTTCCCCAATTACTTTAGAGGAAAGCAATTGCTGATTTAAATAAATATTAACATAGCCGCCAACAACTTCAACATGAGCAATTAGTGGAGACTCGATTTTTCCGGCAATCTCTGCAGCAATGAGCTGCGGTGCTTTCCGCATTGATTTCGAAAGGGTAAAGCATGGAAAAGCCAAATCTCCTAAATGAGCAAATTTCGGTTTTTCCAATAGTTGTTCAATCATTTCCTTTGTTAAATCTAAATATGGTTCTAATACGTTTGCTATTTCTGATTTGATGTCCATCTATTCTTCTCCTTTTTAAAGATAAAATAAAAAAGCCCCCACCTCTTCCAAACGAAGAGGCGAGAGCTTAAATTCCCGCGGTACCACTCTAATTGCTATTTCCATAACCACTTAAATCAGTTAACGGCCTGTCACCGATCATTCCTACTTCCATTTTCAGAATGATATCTCCAAAGTGCGTTTCACTAATTGTTCTACATTAGGCTTCCACCATCCCTAATTCGCTATCGCTTTCCAATTAGCTAGTCTCTTTTTCAACGACTTTCCATATTTTTTCTTATTATACACACACTCTCCGGAAGAATCCAACACTTTTTTGCTTTTTAAAACTTACACGGAATAAATAACACCAACGGATAAAATAGGTTATAATAGACTTATTAATTATTTAAGTTGGTGTTTATTTATGCGTACTAAAAA